>JAGODW010000107.1 GCA_017998025.1 Spirochaetales bacterium | reverse complement strand
GTCTTTTAATTGACCGGGACTTATTGAAAAATGGTCTAATGCCAATCGGAACTCAGAACACACATCCGTATGGGATACGAGCCGATTGTCTGTACAAAGGGTAAGGGAAAGCCTCTTCTCCAGCATCTGCTTGAGTGAGTGATCTTCCACCCTCTGCAAATGGGGAGAAGTTTGAAGATTACTCGTGAGACAAACCTCGATGGTAA
This sequence comes from Spirochaetales bacterium, assembly GCA_017998025.1. GTDB lineage: Bacteria > Spirochaetota > Spirochaetia > DTKZ01 > DTKZ01 > DTKZ01. Next base: position 5,714 of record JAGODW010000107.1, on the reverse strand, counting down.
TGCGGTTTTCCGCAATGTAGTTTACCAGAGACTCAATGTACGCTTTTCTATCCCGAATCGATTCTTTTCGGATCATGCTCTCATCGAAGAGGTGAAGTCCGTGACCGATTCGATCTGCATGTAGTTTTGTTATGGCCTGGAAAATCGATTCAGGCCCATAGGCTTCTCCCGCATGAACCGTCTTTCGAAGGAAGTTCTTATGCACGTACGCATACGACTCTTCATGCATCCCCGCCGGGTATCCGTATTCACTCCCTGCCAGATCGAATCCTACAAGCTGAATATCCGTTTCCTGGGAAAGCTTTACCGCTGCTTTGGAAAGTTCCAGGCTGGCTAATTGGATGATCTCTTGAGGAGTAGAGTATGTGTGTACCGCTGCAAAATCCCGGTAGTACTCGGAGAAAGAAGCAGTAAAAAACCGCATAGCACAAACAATGATACCGTATTCAAAGAACGGTTCTTCGGGGGGAGTCTTCTTATTGATTTCATCTCGAGCTTTCCGTAAGCCGGTATCAACAGAACTCATTACCTGTTCAAAGGTAAATCTTCGGCTCATATGGAGTTGGGGGGCAAAACGAACCTCAATATAGCGAACTCCCTCGTTGAAACTATCCCAGGCGAGTTCATAAGAGACCCTTTCTAAGGCCTCTGCGTCTTGCAAAACCCGACCGGTCCAGCTAAATCCCTGGAGGTATTCATCTAAACTCTGGTACGATTTTTTAAAAACTAATTCTATGAGTCCTTCTTCGGTGGAGGAGGGAAGAATTATTTTTCGTTCTCGGGCCAGTTCAATCAGTGTGGAGAGACGTAAAGAGCCGTCGAGATGTACATGCAGGTCTGTCTTTGGTATTTTTCGGATAAAGGATGAAGGATACGTGAACATGGGGGAAATATACGATATAATATGCAGGAAAGCAAATAGAGCTCTGTATGCGAAATAGAATTTGTATCCTTCTAGTTTGTTTTCAGATGATAGGTGTGCTTTACAGCACTGCGGGTCTATCTACCCGTACAGGAAACCTTGTCCTCCGTACTTTCCCTCAGGAAGCAGAACTCTATACAGAAAATGGAAAGGTTTTGCATCCTGAAGGAAGAAGAGAAGAATGGAGGATCTATACACTCCCGCGAGGATTCCAGGTCCTGGAGTTACGGTCTCCCGGGTACTATTCCAAACGTCTCCACCTTGTTCTTACGGATTCCTTTGAGGTGGAGGAAAAATTGGAACGGAAGGATTCCCGGTTATTACTCGTAGGAGAGACCCCTACGGGGAAATGGCCCAAAGGAGTACTTTTTTCTCCTGAAGTTGACTATCTGGCAGTTACTCTCCTGGGAGGAAAGGGGATCGATCGAATTTCTTTTCCAGAATTAACTCCGCGAAAAGAAATAGACCTCTCCTACTCTAAACCCAAATCGAGCGGTTACGTTGAACCCTATGTATTCCTACGACGGGGAGAACTCTGGGTCTCCCAGATGGAAACAGGAGAAGTACACATTCTGGACATCCATACCTTAAAAATATTGGGAAAGATAGATGTTCAGGGGAAATGGCCTAAGGTAATCTGCGGAAACGCCGATGAAACTTATGCGTTTATCTCCAACTGGCTGTCTCAGACAATAACGGTGATAGACACGAAAACCCGAAAGGTAGTAAAGGTGATTCCCGTTTCAGGAATTCCCCGGGGACTGGCGTTTACAAAGACAGGTACTCTCTACGTATGCCTCTATGAGCCGGGAGACATCGAAGTAATTGATGGGAACACATTTACACGGCTAAAGACCCTTCCATTTAAGCCGGGGGCAAAGCGGCATATCGTTCTGGATGAAAATAATAAGATCGGTTATGTGAGCGATATGGCTACAGGGAGGGTGATAAGTTTCTCTCTTGAGACAGGGAAACCGCTGCAGTCTCTAAGGGTTGGGAGCAATGTAAATACCCTATCCCTGACATCCGATGGCCGGTTTCTATTCGTCTCAAATCGAGGAAGGAACAATCCAGAGGATTATCAAAAGAGGGGCCCTGAGTTCGGAAAGATAAGCGTGATCGACACCCGAACGTTTCAGATTGTCGATTGGGTGTGGGGTCGAAATCAACCCACAGGTCTCGCTCTCTCTCCCGATAACCGGTATATGGCGTTTACAGACTTTCTCGATAATAATCTGGAGGTTTACGATATAAGCGGTCTTTATTCGGAGGATAGGGTACCCAATCGGTAGAATCAGGAAGGATCCTGGTTCAGGAGGGTAGCTACGAGAGCTTTGTATTTCCTTCCTCGATCGAACTCATTGAGGAACATTCCGAAGGAGGTGCATCCCGGAGAAAAAAGGATAACATCCCCCGGGTTGGAATTCTGAAAAGCTTCCTGTACGGCAGTTTCGAGTGCATCATACGGTCCCTTGTACCGTATTCCCGCTGCTTCCAGGATCTCTTTCAATTTTCGTGTTGCAGTTCCTTCGATCAGATAGATTGTTTTTAGTTTTTCCGCAACCCGTCGAAAGGGAGTAAAGTCGAGATTCTTATCTGTTCCTCCGGTTATCAGAAGGACGGGTTGGGAGAAGCTCTCTACACCGCAGACGAGGGCTTCCGGTACAGTAGCGGCCGAGTCATTATAAAAACGGACTCCCTTTGCTTCTCCACAAAATTCCAGGCGATGTTCTACCCCAGGAAAAGCGGCCATGCTTTCCTGCACGAGTTCAGAAGGGAGTCCAAAAAGCCTGAGAGCTAATCCTGCAAAAAGGAGATTCTTTCTCTGATGAGGGCCTATGACGGAGACCTGCTCTGGGACGATCAGTTCTTTCCGGTTTCCAGTCACGATCCATCCTTTATTTTCCTCGAGAAATGCTCCCTGTACGTCTTTCGGCAAGGGAGAAGAGGAAACGGCGTAGGGCGTTGCGGGCGTTTCCATTAAGAACCGTTTTCCAAAGGGATCGTCATAATGAAAGATTGAACTATCTTTTTCCTTTTGAGAGCGGTAAATAATCCGCTTGTCGTTGACGTACGTTTCCATATCCGGGTACCTGTCCTGGTGATCCGGGAAAATAGAAGTGATGATGGCGATTCGGGGTTTTAAAATGGTTGGATCCGGAAGGTCTCCCAGCTGAAAGGATGAGAGCTCCAGAACCACCGGTGTAGAGTTATCGATCTCATCCAGGAAGCTTAAGGGAGAAATGGTAATATTCCCTCCCAAGCGACTCTGCGGAAATATTTTCTGCAAACCATAGTAGAGGGCAGATACAATGGTCGATTTTCCCTTACTTCCTGTTACAGCCAGAAGGGGACCTGAGAAGAAAGAGAGAAATATAGATAGATCCGTTTCCACATTCCGGGCTGCTTTAAGAAAAGGAGAGTCGGGCCGGACTGCCGGATTTTTTACTACAAGGTCTGCCTCTTGAAAATCGGAAAGATCGTGTCTTCCCAGGACATACCGGATAGGTAAACCGGACAACTGTTCCAGGGAAGGACGAAGAACTTCTTTGGATCGGAGGTCAGTAACCGTTACTTGTGCACCCTGTCGGGCAAAGAACCGAGCTGCCTCGAGCCCACCTCCGTTCAAACCAAGCCCCATTACCGTTACCTTCATTCCTCGAATCGCATCAAGGGATTTCTTCAATTTGGTACTCCTTCATATCCTGTTCGTTTAAATAGGTACGTACCCGTAGCCGTTCCCAATCACGATACCATTCCCCGGGAACTTCTTTCTTTATATGCTGGAAGAGTTCTAGGTTTTCAGAAAATTCGTTCTGTTTCAAGACCGTCTCAATAGAGGGAAGGTGTGGAGTTAAAAATCGGATCGCCCGATCCGCAAGGGGAATATACTGCCCCCGGCGATTTGCTTCAGGAAATAGGGGGGAAAGGCAGAGGGTCGTATGGCGGGAATTATAGGGATAGTAGGGGTAGATACGAATCCCTGGAGGGAGGAGAAGTTTTGAGAGAAACTTTGAAAGATCCCGATCGATCCAGATTCCCTGAACAACGTACCCTCTACCCTGTTCTCCGATCCAGGTTTGAGAGATGAGTCTTCTCACGTAAAAGATTCGTTTCCCGGTAGAGTCAATTGCATGTTTTTCTAACGGGAGAATATCTGCCTCCAGATAGAGCCTATTAGATCGGTACGCAGGAGTAAAATCGTTCGAGCCTTTCTGAAGAACCTCTATTTCCTGAAGTCGTGCGGATAAATCGAGACGAAGGAGGAAGAGAAACGAGCTCCCTTCCTGATCATACACTTGATAGAAGAGAGGTCTAAGAGTTTCTGCGGGATCGAAGAGGTAGGAAAGTCCTGAAAAGAGGGAGGGGAGAAGCTCCAATAGGGGGAAGAGGGTTTGTCTCAGGTTGTTAAGATACACGGTATCCGGTTGAGCAATCCGAACATCATGGTGAATGGGGAAGGAGGGTACCGTATAAGAGGTACCGAGTTTTAGAAAGAATTCTTCCAGGTAATTGAAATGTCTGCTATAGCAGCAGGAACATATTTCGGGGAGGGTTGTGCAGACTTTATTGAGGGTATCATCGGTAGAGGGGTATACCCTAACGAAAGAACCAGGTTCCATCCAAGATACCTGAATGTCAAAAATAGGTTAGGGGAGAGTCCGACAAGCGCTGGATCTCCGTTATAACCCAGTGAGACTTTTTCTTTTCCAGCGTTACCCGTTCCTCAATACGGGATCCCTTAAACCGATCGGCAAAGCTTAAATTCTGGGGCTCGCCCTCTTCTATACGCTGGGGTACTGGAACCCATCGATCAAATTGTACCCGCATCTGGGCCGTTACTTCTGTTTCCGATTCTTTCTCTATTTCAAGTTCTGCTATACCGTATAAGGTTTGTCCTTCTGGAATTGGCGGACGACCCGTTTTGTACCAGATTTCCGCATCAATCATACTGTTTTTAAACTCAACCGACATGCGCATCCGGGAGATAACAAAAAGCTGAATCACTTCATTGATATACTGCTTTCCTGCCTCTCCTGTTACACAGTCCTCCATCGCCTGATGGTCCAGCGTATTTATGCTCGAGTAGAATAGATGAACCACCTGTTCCGGGGTAAATCCCAGGGTTCGGGGGGGCTTCAAAGCGTTGGAGAGGGCTTCGTACCCGAAATAGCCAAGGATCAGTGCCAGGATAGAAATACCTATAACCCGGGTTCGATGTTTTTGCCAGAACTGTCTCCTTGTATAGGCCCGGCTTGTTTCCTTTTGAAACTGTACTGCCTGCTTCCTTCGAAGGTCGATCTCTGTATCGGATACTGTTTCTATCAGGGGAGTTCTGTTCCATGCCTCCACCTTCTCCACCCAGAGAGAGAGAGGAGGTTTTTCCTTCCCGGTAAGCGCTTGCTGGATAAAAGAGGATACTTCTTCCCGGATGCCTGGACGAGCGAGGGAAGCGGGTAAGGGTGGTAGTTCACGCATGTGTGTATGGAGGGTTTCTTCTGACTCGGCCCAGTAGGGAAGAGAGCCGGTTAATAATCGGTATGCGATGCATCCTAGAAAAAAGGATGCATTCTCTTCCCCCGTTAGATCAGGATGATTGTACGGTTCATAAAAGCGAAAACGTTCCTCCGCAGGCTTCAGGGCAAGACTCTTCTGGAGTATGGGTTCAGGGAGGAAGAGGGTTCGGCCATCAGAAAAGAAAAAAATTCCTTGCGGGTAGAGCTTTTCGTATGTGTGACCCTCTTTAAAATAGGCTGCGAGGCGTCGGGTAAAGAGTACAAACTTCGGAGGC
>JAGODW010000106.1 GCA_017998025.1 Spirochaetales bacterium | reverse complement strand
GTACAGGGCAGCGGATTCCATCTCAACCGCCAGTACCCCATATTCGGCCCAGAGCTTCCAGGCATCCGGCTCCTCATCGTAGAAGGTGTCGCTCGAGAGGATCGATCCGACCCGTACAGGGATTCCCAGCCGCTCCGCCGACTGCCAGGCCTGTAAAAGGAGGTGAAAGTCTGCCGTAGGAGCAAAATCCATCCCTTTGAAACGCAGACGATTCATCGCAGAGTTTGTAGAAGCACTGGTAGCAAGGATTACATCCCGTAGCTGGATCTCTTCCTGCAGCGTTCCACAGCTTCCGATCCGTATCAACCGTCTGGCTCCATAACTCTGTATCAATTCATGCACATAGATTCCCAGGGAAGGCATTCCCATCCCTGTTCCCTGGATGGAAACCCGTTTTCCCTGGTAGGTACCTGTAAAGCCAAGCATCCCCCGCACTCGATTGTAGCATCGGGCATCTTTTAAAAAGGTTTTTGCAACAAACTCTGCTCGCAATGGATCCCCCGGCAGAAGAACCGTTTCCGCGATCTCCGCGGGTTTTGCACTTATGTGGATACTCATGAACCTACTATAGAGGTAGAAGGTCCCTTTCGCAAGCCTGCGGAAGGTCTGACGTCTTGCAAAAAGGTTACATTCACCGTAAGATATTCTAAGTAAAGGAGAACTGTCCATGCAATTAAAAGATAAAGTAGCGATTATTACCGGGGGAGGGACCGGATTGGGCCGCTCCATCACCCTTCAGTTAGCTCAGGAAGGAACCCATGTCATTGTAAACTATTCCCGCTCTAAGGAAGAGGCAGAAAAAACAGCGCAGGAGGCTCGCTCGTACGGAATAACGGCCCTGGCAGTGAAAGCGGATGTATCGGATCCTTCGGAGGGAGAAACACTGATCCACAGGGCAGAAGAGGAGTTCGGCCGCCTGGATATTCTCGTAAACAATGCAGGCACAACCAAGTACGTGCCCTTTGCTGATCTTCAGGGATTGAACCCGGATGACTGGCTAAAGCTCTTTAAGACAAATGCCATGTCCAACTTTTTCCTTGCCCGTGCGGCAGTTCCCCTGATGAATAAGAACGGGGGAGGATGCATCCTCAACACCGTTAGCGTTGCAGGGATTCGTCCATCGGGGAGCAGTATTGCCTATGCCGTATCAAAAGCGGCCCAGATCCACCTGACAAAATGCCTGGCAGTTACATTGGCCCCCACCATTCGCGTAAATGGAGTAGCGCCCGGGCTTTTGCTAACACGCTGGTCAGCCGGATTTACACCTGAACATATTAAAGCGATGGAAGAGAATGCACCGCTGAAAAAAACACCCAGTGTAGAAGAAACGGCTTCCGCCTATATTTATCTTGCTAAAAATGAGAGCATTACCGGGCAAATTATCGCGGTGGATGCAGGGACTTCCATATACTATCGGTGAAGGATGATGCATGTATAAACGGATCGAGATACAGGAACAGTTATCCTCTGTTGTAGCAAAAGAGATAAAGAACCTTATCCGGGAACAGCGTCTAAAACCCGGGGACAAACTTCCCAACGAGATGGAGCTCTCCGAGCTGTTTGGGGTTAGCCGTCCTACGATCCGGGAGGCTATAAAATCCCTCCTCTCCCAGAACGTGGTTTCCATCCAGCGGGGACGGGGCACCTTTGTTTCAGAAACGCCCGGGGTAGTAACCGATCCGTTAGGATTTGATTTCATCCATTCTTCAGAACTTCAGATCGCCTTAATCGAAGCAAGGCTGATTATCGAACCCGGGGCAGCTCGTCTCGCTGCCCGAAATGGAGAGACAGAAGACATCGAAAGAATTGAACGTCTCTTACACGAAATGGAAGAATCCGTTCAAAAGCACCAGGTACGGATTACCAAAGAATTGGAGTTCCATCGAAGTATCGCCCTTGCTACAAAAAACCCGGTTATCGTTCGGATTGTGCCGGTGATCATGGAAGCGATCCATAAAACCTATAAGGAAGCACCCCGCACAACGGAGGATCACCGGCAAGCCCTTGAAGAACATCTGAAAGTGCTGGAAGCGATTCGGGCTCATGATCCGGAAGAAGCGTACACGGCCATGAAACACCACCTGGAAAACAGCCTTCAGCGCACCCTGATGAAGCGTCAGGCGGTTGTAAAAGGATAAAAAAACCGCCGCCCCAAAGCCACAAAAAGAAGCCAGGGAGCGCGGTTTTATGATAGGGTAAGTACAACTACAAAGAGTCTTACCCCTTAGCTTTAGCTTTTCGGTAACTCCAGAACGAGTATCCCACCGAAAGGAGGGAAAGAGCGTAGAATACAAGTGCAAGGGGCGATTTAAATAATACCGTCCAGTCCCCATGGGAGATGATCAACGCACGACCCAGCTCCTGCTCGGCTAACGGTCCCAGAATCAATCCCAGAATCACCGGCGCAGCGCTGAACCCATGCCGTTTCATAAAATAGCCAATCAGCCCAAATACAATGGCCAAACCCATATCGTACACGCTGTTCCCAATGGAAAAGGCTCCTAAAAAGCAAAGAGCTAAGACAATAGAATACAGAATTGCAACCGGCACCTTCAACACTTTCGGATAGAGAGGGAGACAAGACAACCCTATAGCGAGAATAAGAAACTGGGCCAGCATAAAACCTGCAAAGAGCGCATTGATAATCTGGGGCGTTTGAGAGAATAAGAGCGGTCCCGGCCGAACACCGATGATAAGAAGAGCTCCCAGCATAACAGCGGTTACAACGTCCCCGGGAATTCCGAGAGTGAGCATAGGAATCATAGCACCTCCGGTAGTACCGTTATTCGCCGCCTCAGGCGCTGCGATTCCCGCTAATTCTCCGGTTCCAAAGGTTTCCGGATGCTTAGAAAATCGCCTCGCTTCATTGTAGGCAATGAAGGATGCAATGGCACCGCCCGTGGCAGGGATAATTCCGATCACCGTGCCCAGCAAGGAAGAACCGAGAATCACTTTTACAAGACCTTTCAATTCTTTCCAGGTAGGAAGGCTCCCCTTTGCCTTATACTGCTGGACAATCGCAGCCTTCCCAATACCTTCTAATTGGTTAAATATTTCTGAAAATGCAAACAACCCTATTAATACAGGCACCATAGGAAATCCTGAAAGGAATCGGATTATTCCAAAGGTAAACCGGGGAGTTCCCAGAATCGGATCCAGCCCTACCATCGCCAGCATCAATCCAAAGAAACCAGAAAGCAGCCCCTTCAGGAGGGAAGCACTGGAAATGCTGGCCATAATGGTAAGGCCAAATATCATAAGAGAAAAATACTCTTCTGGCCCGAACTTTAATGCGATTTTAGCCAGCTGGGGAGCTAGAAGGATCAAACAGAGGGTAGAAACGATACCCCCCATCGTCGAAGCTATCGTTGAAACCGCAATTGCTTTTCCGGCTTGCCCTTTCTTGGCCAGCGGATATCCATCCAGCACCGTAGCAGCAGCGGAAGGCGTACCGGGTGTAGAAATCAGGATGGCTGATATGGATCCCCCGTACATGGAACCACAGAACATACCGCTCATCATAATTAAAGCTTCCGCCGGCTCCAGATAGACTAAAAACGGTAGAAGCAGAATGATCCCGGTGGATCCAGAAAGCCCGGGAAGTGCTCCTACCAGAATACCTCCAGCAACACCGATCAAGAGAGAAGGAAAATGGCTTAAAACATATAACACACCTTCTATTGCAGCATTCATAAACGTTCCTTGTGTATTTTATTAAAAGATCGATACGGGAAGAGGTACCCGAAAAAACATTCGAAACAGCACAAACAGCACTCCTGTAGTAAGAACAGAAACCAGTAGAATCCTTAAAAACCGTTTTTCACCGAACAATACCATGGTAGCAGCGATAAGGAAGGGAGTAGAAATCACATATCCCACTTTTTCGATAATAAGTACATACCCCAATCCAATTAGAAACAACCAGACAATCCGTTTTAAAACAGCCGGCCTATCGAAGAGACGCTCTCGTGTTGTCCGTTCATTTCCTGCCCGCTCCTTAACTAAAGCCTTTATCCCTTTACCGATCAATACCATGGAAAGCATAAAGGTACAAATACTCACGAAGCGAGGGAACACCCGGGGGTCCAACCCTCTCTGTACGGAAGGGAAACTTGACGTTAAGGCAAAAAAAACGACCGCAATCCCCCCAATCAGCGCACCGTAAAAGATATCTAATTTTGCCATGCTCTAATCCTGTAGGTAAAAAATCCAGAACCGGCGGCTCCCTTTCTAATTGAATGATTAAAGGGAGCCGCATGAAGAAAACGTTGACCCGCAAACGCAGCAACTATTCTTTCAGTACATCTACTTATATTTTGTACCTAATTTCGCCGATTTTACAATTGTTTCGTAGAACTTATTTTCCTTTTCCACTAATTTCTTAAAATCTTCTGTGCTTCGGTAATCCAGAATGATCCCGGCCTTGTCCGCTAATGACTTGAACTCAGGATCGTCCATCGCTGCTTTGAATGCGTCGTGGAGTTTTTTAATTCTCTCCGGAGGAGTGCCTTTCAACGCTGCCAATCCTCGCCATTGCCCCATCGCAAAATCAATTCCCTGCTCCTTGGCTGTAGGATAGTTGGGGAATTGGGAAAGCCGTTTTTCGGTAAATACACCAAGGCATTTAAGCTGTCCTGCTTCAAGCTGAGGAACACCTTCCGGCGGTCCGACAGTAATAGCATCCACCTGTCCTGCTACAGCAGCCGTAACTGTGGGGCCTCCGCCCGGATGGGGTACATGGTTGAACTTGCATCCAGCCACAGTTTCAAACGCCAGCGCGATCATATGAGTTCCCCCGCCGGAACCAGCATTGCCCAGGTTTACCTGTCCAGGTCGTTTCTTCGCATCTGCCACCAGATCTCTTAGATCCTTGTAGGGAGAGTTGGCTGGAGCCAGAAACCACACGGGTGCGGTTGAAATATTGATGATAGGCTCAAAGGTAGTTGCATCATAGGGAGTTTCCTGCATATGGGTTACTGTTATAGAAGCTGTACACCACGCTACAATATAATGGCCATCCGGCTTCTTCGTCATCGCCTCCACGTACCCGGGAACTGCTGCTCCACCCGGTTTATTCGTAATGATGATAGGTACCCCCAAATACTTAGGAATAACCGGGCTAAAGGTACGGAACACGATATCCGTAGCGCCTCCCGCAGCCCACGCCACCATAATCTCTACCTCCCGGCTGGGAAACTTTTCTTCCTGCTTCCCTTCGGCAAACGCACTCAGAACCAAACCGAGGAACAATACCCCCGTCAGTCCCAGAACAAACCATCGTTTTTGCTTCATACTCGATCCCTCCTCTTGTGCCTGTTTTACAGGCTAAATGGTATTTAATCTATCTGCTCCCCTGCCCGCCTACGGCGGGATAGAAGAGCACCCATCAACTTTTACAATATCCGTTCTACAATTCCAGGATGTCCGGTCTCCGGAAAGAAAATCCTCCTGCTTCCATAATCAGCGCTGGGTACACTACCGGCTCTGAAAGGACGATGGGGCCGTTCTTAGTAGCCAGCATCGTGTCTTCGCTCTTTGTGCCGGAAATGGACGGATTCCAGGTGAATCCTTGATTCTCCTGTACAATATCAGGCGTATTAAAGGTAACCCGATACTCCCGGGGAGCATAACCGATCGCTCCTCCCTGATGGTGCAGTTCCCATTCGTTGGGGTATCCAAGGGTTTTATACGCTTCCAATCCAGCCTTAAAAGCCTCCACTACAGGGCGGCCCGGAATTGTACCTGCCATAAAGATAGAATCTATGTACAGATTATCCCGGTACTGTTTTTTCAACGACTCGGGAACCTTCCCCAGCTGTACAAACCGGGTGATGGATACGATCAAGCCGCCCTTCCGACTATTCACGCTCAGCATAGCACGGTTTTCGATTTTCCGCTCGGTGGCAATAGGATGCCGATACGAA
>JAGODW010000105.1 GCA_017998025.1 Spirochaetales bacterium | reverse complement strand
TCACTCCTTCCCCCTCGGGAAGGCAGTACTCTTCACTCCCCTTAGGGCCCGGGCCTCCCAGCAGGAAGGTTCTTGCCTTCCCTGAACTATAGAAGGTAACTCTAGCAAAATCTGCTTCCGTAAAACCGTACCTGCTTAGCATTATAGGGGTTGCTTGATCCCGAGCGGTAAGCTTAAGATTGGATGTAACGGAAAGGAATCGTTCCAGGCGATTCAGGTTGGGAGGATACTCCCGTGAGTCCAGGTACACGATCCAGCGATTCTCTTTTTGTTCAAGGAGTATCCGGCTCGGATAGAACTCAATCCTCTGAAGAGGATGTAAAGACCAGTATTCCAGAAAAGGAGCAGAGAGGGGACGGCGGCTCTCTTCCCTATGGACCCATAGGTACTGCATACAAAGGATAAGAGCTAACGAGACTGAGCCTGCTTTAAGAAAAATATTCGAACGGGTTTTGGGCCTCATTAAGAAGTTCTCTTTGTCCCTCTTTTTTTAAAAAAGAACACATGAATTAGTCCTGCCAGCGGGAGAAAGGGCAGAATAAAGAGGTGGATAACTTGTAAGACAGAGACAAAAGAGGTATTTTCTTCTCTATCCACGGTTAAATGCAGATCCCGAATAAATCGGTTTCGGATCAACAAAGGTCCCTCAGGATCGGATACCCATTCAGCGGCATGGAGAAAGAACGAGTAGTTCTCAAAGCTTTGATTTATTTCTACCAATTCTCCTGCGCAATCTTCATCCCCTACTACAATCAGGCTCCCGGGAGGACTATCAGCTGTCCGGTACGATCCTAAGGGACCTTCCAGAAGCACGGCTACGGCATAATTCCCCTGCCGATCTCGTGCATAGGAGATAGAGTCTCTTGCCTCTAAGGGACTGGTGACTAAGGGATACTCCAGTACCCAGGACCTGCTTCCGGTTTCTGCAAGAACGGTGAGTCGAACTCCTTCAGGAACCTGAACGCTTAGGGGACTGGCCCAGTATAGATCCAATCGGGTTAATCCAACCGTTAGAGAATGGTTTCGGTTTAATCCACGTCCACCCAGGGAAGGCCAGGGAGGATAGGGAAGGTAGAACGTATCCGCCTGAGCCCCTGTTCCGCTCTGAATCAGAATATTCCCGCATTGTTCATCCAGTACGAGAGCCGGAGGAACCTGTATCCCCCAGGAATCGAGGGCTGTAAAGATCCCGGTTTTCTGCCGGGGAGTAGGCTCCAGGTTTCGTTCCGTATCTACCTGTACTCCATCTGCACAAATAAGTAGTTTCCCTCCCTGGGAGAGGTATTGATCGAGGACCTCCGTGAGAGTATCGGGCAAGCCTTCCGGGTTTAGAATAAAAAGGGCAGAAACTAAAGGCACTGCATCCATCTTCGAGTTGAGAAATGAAAGAACAAACCCTCCTCCCTCCAATACGCGAAAGAGGGGTTCATACGTATGTGCTGTTTTCGTATCTCCCTGCAGAATTCCGATGGTTCTCTTCTCAGGCCATACCAGGCGGCTCGCCCGTGCGGTAAGTAGATACTCGACGAATCCGGGCTCAGAGATCCAGGGGATTACCTCCTGTTCATCCCGGTATTCTAGAATAATTCCACTGTACGCTCCCTGGGGATCAGTCTTAAGTCCTGCCCTTGCCAACCGATCGGTTTCTCCCGTTTGGTTTAGATTTTCTATTCGCAGATCTACCTTGCCTCGGGAAGCAGCCGTATAGGCACGTAATTGTTCTACAATTCGTTCAGGGACTGCTGACGTACGAAAAAGGGCATGGGAAACATAGTAGGTAATCAAAAGGTTGCCGTCGATCTGGTTCAGGAGGGTTCGGGTTGTTTTAGAAATAGTATATGCGTTCTTCTGGGTTAGATCGATCCTGCAGGAGAATATCGAAGAGGTCCAGAGAACTAAGAAGAGGAAAATACCGATCCAGAGGGTAAATTTTCTCCGCTCTATTTCCACTTCCAACCCTCCAGGAACCTTTGTGTGAGAAATAGAAAAAAGAACGAGGCGACCAGAAAAAAACTCACATCCTTTAGAATAATAAGGCCCCGCAGAAATCCGTCAAGATGATGAGGAATAGAAATCAACCGGATACATTCCGCTATTGGATAGGGAATAGCGCTCAATCCTCCCAGGATGGGGGCAAGTAAGGGAAAAAGAAGGAAACAAACACTTAAAATATACGACAGCAGGGGAAATCCTCCGAGGGTGGATGCCCACTGGCTGACCGACAGGGCGAATACTCCATATAAGAATATACCCAGCAGAGATCCGAAGATCTGTCCGGTATCGAATGTTCCAAACGGTAAGATGGGAAACACCAGGAGGAGGATCTGGAGTAGATGGATTCCTAACCAGAGCATATTAGAAACAAACTTTGCTCCCACTAGTTCTCCCGTTTTAAAAGGGAGGGAAAAAAGAATCTCCCACGTGCCGTTTTTTCGTTCTTCTGTCCAATCTCCCGCTGCATAGATAGGAAGAAGAAGGGTAAAAAGAGTGGTAACTGCCTGAAAAAAATTTCCTAGATCAGCTATTCCCCGCTGAAAAAACCTGTATACCAGAAAGAACCACCCTGCCATGGCAAGTTGAAATACACCGAATCCCCAAAAAGGTATCCCGCTTCTGACCGTAAGATAGATCTCTTTTTTTACCAGTAAAACAAATCGGGCTCTTCTCTGTTCCACCTCTTTCATCTCATCCATCCCCTGAATACCATTTCCCAGGAGACAGGGTTGGTATACCCCAGTTTTTGGGAAAGTTCCTCTTTCGTTCCTTTTGCAACTATCTTCCCTTGATCGATACATATACCGTAGGAACAGAGAGCTTCCGCCACTTCGAGGGAATGGGTAGAAAGTAGGATCGTTTTTTTCCCCTTCAGGCTTTCTACCGTTTCATAAAACTGAAATATTTGCTCTGGATCCAGGGAAGAGGTAGGTTCATCTAAGAGGAGTACCGGAGGATCGGGGAGAAAAGCGGCAGCGAGCCCTACCCGTTTTCGCACTCCGGGCGATAAAGCACTGATTCTTTTACGCAGGATAGGTTCAAGTTGAAACCACTCTGCCACTTTTTCTACCTGGATAGAAAGATCGGCAACATTCCGCACTTTACCCAAAAACCGCAGGTATTCTTCTACCTTTATATCCGTGTACAGGGAACAGGTTTCGCTTAGATACCCTATCTGTTTTTTAGCTGCGATAGGATCCTTACCGAGGTCGGTTCCGGCTATCTGAACCGTTCCTGCAGAAGGGTACAGGATACCGGCTAATATTCGGAGAAGGGTTGTTTTACCGGCACCGTTGGGGCCCAGGAGAGCCGCAGTTTTCCCAACGTCCACCTGAAAACTTATTGAATCGAGGATGGGAACATCCCCAAAGAATTTGCATACTCCCCGGGCTTCCAGCATTCCCCTTCATCCTTTAGTCTTCGTACGGAACAGGCAACGTCTGGCCATCCCGGCAAAGAAATGTATCGGGAAATAGTTCCCTCGATTCCCGAAGGAGTTGTTTTAACTCCCGCTCTGTATAGCGGGGGCTGTAGTGAATCAACCCCATTCGTTTCACACCTCCTGCATCCCGGGCGATCATTCCAGCCTGAACCGCAGTAAGGTGTTTCTTTTCCCTGGCTGAATCTTCGAGTTCCTGGGCAAACATTCCTTCACAGATAAGTAGATCGGAGCCCGCCACCTCCCGGCTGATCGAGCTTGCATAGGTAGTATCGGTAACAAAGGAAAACTTTCGCCCCATTCGAGGAGGCCCCAGTACATCCTCGGGCCTTACCGTCCGCCCATCTTCCAGGGTTACTGTTTCGCCTCCCTGAAGCGTAGACCAGAGGGGCCCCCTGGGAACGCCAAGAGCTATGGCCTGTTCAGGATGAAAAACACCGGGTCTCCTATCTTCTTCGAGCGTATAACCCACACAGGGTTTCGTGTGCCATAGAGGAAAATTTCTGATTTTATAATCCTCTCCCGAAAAAACCACCTGAGAAGTGCCGGGGTCTTCGATCTCTTGCACCACAATCTCATAGTTGATGTACATATCTAAAACCCGCCGACTCATTTCGACAAAATCCCGTATCTTGGGCGGTCCGATGATAAAGAGGGGCTCGCTCCGGTCTACCTGGCTCGAAAGCATGAGGATTCCCGGAAGACCTGTTATATGATCCGCATGTGTATGAGAGATAAAAATCGCTGTGATCTTCTTCCATCGCAGGTTCAGGTTTCGTAAGGCAACCTGCGTCCCCTCGCCGCAATCAAAGAGAAAGAGTTCCCCTTCTCTCCGAACCAGTACCGATGTTAGAAACCGATTCGGGAGAGGCATCATTCCTCCCGTTCCTAGAATAAATACTTCCAAATTCATGTCTTTTAGGGAAAGACCGTACCATACTTTCCTGATTAGAGGAAGTATGCTTAATAGGCGGTAAGTCCGCCATCCACCGGAAGCGCAACTCCGGTGATAAAGGAAGCTTCGTCCGAGGCAAGAAACAGTACGGCATTTGCTATGTCCTGTGCCTGCGCCAACCTTCCCAGGGGAATCTCCCCTATCCGTTCCCGTTTCTTCTCAGGATCTTTGAATAATTCCTGTACCAGAGGCGTATCGACCGTACTGGGATGTACGGAATTGCACCGTATATTGTACTTTGCATACTTAACCGCCACTGCCCTGGTAAGAAGAGTTACCGCCCCCTTCGAAGTGATATAGGTGTCATCCGAATACTGATGCCCGATCAATCCGCAGATGGAAGAAATATTTACGATAGCACCTCCCCCCTGCTGCTGCATAATGGGAATACCGTGTTTGATTCCGAGGAAAGGCCCGCGGACATTTACCTTCATGACAGAATCAAAACTTTCTACAGGGGTCTCTGTAAGAGGATACCGTTTGACAATACCGGCATTATTTACCAGGATATCGATCCGGTTCACTTTTTTTAAAATTTCCCCATAGGCATGTATCCAGCTCTCCTCCGATGTAACATCTAGCTCAATCGGATAGGCCTCTAGCCCCTCACGCCGTAGAGATCCCGCTTTTTTCTCTGCTTCCGATACATTCATATCTGCAATAAATACAAACGATCCCTCCCGGGCGAATCGCTCAGCAATTCCCGCTCCGATTCCCTGGGCACTTCCCGTAACGATAGAAATTTTGTTTTTTAGTCTCATATTTAATCGATTATGCCATAAAGTCGATTCGTTGACCATACAGTTTGATTCCAGTACACTGTCTATCAAAAGCACTTACGAAGAAGGAGTACATCTCAAATGTCTAAACTTACGTTGCTGGGAGATGAAGCAGTTGGGCTGGGAGCCGTTCATGCAGGAATTTCCGCTGCCTACGGTTATCCAGGGACTCCCTCAACAGAAATTATTGAATATATTCAAGCGCTTAACCAGGATAGACCTCTCGCTGTCTGGTGCACTAATGAAAAAACAGCATATGAGGAAGCTTTAGGAGTCTCCTATGCAGGCCGTCGGGCACTGGTAACGATGAAACATGTAGGTTTAAACGTAGCGGCTGATCCGTTTGTAAATTCCGCCCTCTTGAATATCCGGGGAGGTCTTGTTCTTCTAGCAGCAGACGACCCGGGAATGCATAGTTCGCAGAACGAACAGGATTCCCGCTTCTATGCGGATTTTGCAAAGGTTCTCTGTCTGGAGCCTTGCAACCAGCAGGAAGCCTACGAAATGACCCGGGAAGCGTTCGACCTTTCTGAACGGTTTGGGATTCCTGTAATGGTTCGGATTACTACCCGGCTTGCTCATTCCCGAGCAGGAGTTGAGGCTGACTTGCCCCGGCAAGAGAATCCCCTGGTTCAGCAGATAGACTCAACGGGTTGGGGCTTGCTCCCTGCTTTTGCCCGTAAACAGTACACGGCCCTCCTGGAAAAACAGAAAGATCTTCAGGCGTATACGAACACCTGCCCCCACAACAAGCTTCGTTCTACAGAAG
>JAGODW010000104.1 GCA_017998025.1 Spirochaetales bacterium | reverse complement strand
AGTACCCTTTGGGAAAGCAAAAAAGTAGGGAATTTCCAAAACTACATTGTAGCCCTGTTCCTTACAGGTGGGTATCTCGGGAAAACGGGGGTGTCGCTTCTCAGTAGTAACTCCCAGAGCCCGGAAATCCCCGCTCTGGAGAAAGGGTTTTGTGGGACCATACGGATTCGGAACAACATCGATATGCCCCCCTTTCAAAGCCGCATTCCGAGCAGTTGAACTACCTGCATCCACCAGATTGAACTTAGCCCCTGCTGCAAGGAATTGCATACCCATTACATGGGTTGTACCGCCGATATCCACGGCAAACTTGATTTCTCCCGGTCTTCGGATAGAATCTTCTACCAGATCCTTCAGTGTCTTCCAGGGAGATTTGGCATTTACCGTAATGACATTTCCTGGATTTATAGCGGCAATCGCACATAACTCAAAATCTTCAAAACCATAGGGAACCATCTCCGTGACCTGGTTGATGATCATAGCCGTATGATAGAAAAGAACCGTATATCCGTCCGGAGAAGCATCCTTTGCTTTGCGGCTGCCCAATGTTCCGCCTGTTCCTGCAATATTCACCACAACTACCGATTGTCCCAGTTCTTTTTCCAGGTATTTTGCATAGACCCGTGCATTAAAATCCGTATCTCCTCCCGGATTGTAGGGAACAATCACCTGGATTGCCTTTTTAGGCCAATCAAGTCCGGTACTCTCCTGTTTACCCGATGCAAGTGCAAAGACTGCTACAAATAACGAAAGTAGCACAGCACTTATGATCTTTTTCATTTTTCTATCTCCTTTCAAGATAAAATCAATTCATGATACCTGATGTATCACAAATCGTCAAGCTTTTATTGACAATATCTGATGTATCAGGCATACTCTAAGTGTTGGATAGATTTAAGCGGATCAAATCGTCCTGAGTCCGGGATTTGCATACGCTCGACCTGGATGATTAAATCTACTTAAAAGGCCATAATAAGCCGCTTTATTTTAAATTACAGCGTAAAGGAGTCTACAAATGCAGTTTGTACCCAGGGGAATTTTACCCGCCATGATCACGCCTCTCACAAAAGAGGGGAAAGTAAACGAGAAAGCTTTGCGAAAATTGATCCAGTATCTTCTGGACGGTGGAGTCCATGGTATATTTGCTATTGGAACCACGGGAGAATTCTATGCCCTTTCAGAGGAAGAGTATCGGGATGTTCTGGTTCTTACGAAAGAAACAGTGAAAGGTCGTGTCCCGGTGTATGCCGGAGCAAACCATATTACAACGAGGGGCAGTATACGGCTGGCACAAATCGCCGAGGATGTAGGTGTGGATGCATTATCCGTATTGACGCCCATGTTCATAAGCCCCAACCAGGAACAACTGATTAAGCACTATACAGAGATTGCAAAGAGCACAAAGCTTCCCATTATTCTCTATAATAATCTACCCAAAACGGGAGTTACCATAACAGCTCCCACTGCAATGAAACTGGCTGATATACCGAATATCGTAGGTATCAAGGACTCAACCGGAGATATGACGCTGACAGCAGAGTACATACGGCTTACCCGGGGTAAGAATTTCCATGTAATGATCGGTCGGGATACTCTGATCCATGCCTGCCTCTGCTACGGAGGAACCGGCGCGGTAGCCGCTTGTGCAAATGTTGCTCCCCGAATCGTAGCGGATATTTACGATAAGTTTATAGCGGGAGACCGGGAAGGTTCTCTAGAAGCGCAGTTTAAACTGGCTCCTCTCCGCATAGCCTTTAACCTGGGGACATTCCCAACAGTTATCAAAGAGGCGCTGGAATTGATCGGTATTGAAGCAGGTCCCTGTTTTGATCCTGTAGGACCCATGAGTTCAGAAGAAAGGGAACAATTAAAGAAAATTCTGAAACAAATGGGGCTCCTCTGATGGAAACGAATTCTATACGAATACCTATAGAAACTCTGGAGGATTTTGCCACTAAAGTGCTTCAAGCTACTGGCGTACCTGAAGAACAGGCACTTTGTACGGCAAAGGTACTCCTATTTGCAGACCAGCGGGGTATCGAATCTCACGGCATCTCCAAGCTTCCCATCTATGTAAAGAGAATCCGCGATAGAGGTGTAGATCCAAAAGCCTTCCCAAAGGTGATTGGAGGAAAAGGAGCCGTGATCCGTATCGATGCACAGAACGGGCTGGGGCCGGTAGCAGGAACGTTTGGAATGGAAAAGGCTATGGAAGCAGCTCGGTCCCATGGAGTAGGCCTTGCCTCGGTACGGAATAGCAATCACTTCGGCGTTACCGCCTATTATTCGATGCTATGCCTTCCGGAAGGGATGATCGGAATAGCCCTGAGTAACGCAAATCCCACCGTAGCCCCCTGGGGAGGGAAAAAAGCAATGGTAGGGACCAGTCCCCTTTCCGTGGCCATCCCCACAAAGGGGGGGCTTCCTTTTGTGATCGACATGGCCTCTACCACGGTAGCGAGGGGGAAAATCATTCTATACGCTCAAAAGAAGAAACCATTGCCCCTCGGATGGGCGCTTGACTCAGAGGGACGGGAAACCACTGATCCAGAAGTAGCGTTAAAAGGGCTCCTTACTCCCCTGGGAGGAGCAAAAGGGTCTGGCTTAGCTCTGGTGATTGATATTCTTTGTGGCCTTCTTTCAGGTTCCAAATACCTGACAGAGGTAGGACATCTGTATACCGGGACAGAAAAACCCCAGGGAACCGGCCATATCTTTGCAGCCCTTGATATTGAAACCTTCCTGCCGAAAGAGCAGTTCCTGGAAGAGATGGATCACTATATAGAGAAAATCCATGCCTGCCCACGGGCCGATGGTGTAGAACGGATCTATGTTCCCGGGGAAATCGAGTACGAGGCGATGCTTCGAACAAGACGCGAGGGAGTGGAAGTGTCTCCCGGGACCCTTAAAGAATTGAAAGACACAGCCCTTCAGGTAGGTGTATCCTTGAAAAGTCTCCCTTGAAGGATTTGCCCGATGAGAAAAGATGAACTCATAGGAAAAACACGAAGCCTTCGCCTGGAACAGGAAGAGCTTAAATCCCTGACAGATACAGCGTACGAAAAGATTAAAGCTGCTATTCTGAAGGGAGTACTTCCCCCGGGAAGCCGGCTGGCAGAGCGACAGCTTTCCGAGGAAATGGGAGTCAGTACAACCACAGTGAAACGGGCTTTAGGACTTCTGGCAATGGAAGGGCTTCTAGAGATACAGCCTCGTCGTGGAACATATGTAGCCCAACAGGCTTCCGGGAATCCCCGAGAAACCATGATGGTCCGGGCTGCTCTGGAAGGCCTGGCTGCTCGATTTGCCGCAGAAAAAGCAAATCCGGAAGACATACAATCCCTGGAGAAACAATTAAAGCTCATGGAAAGTCGAACGGAAAAAGGCTCTCTGGCATCCCTGGTCCAGGCAAACACAGAGTTTCATTATAAAGTCCACAGAATCGGTAGAAATCCATACATCATGCGATTGATCGATATTTTACGCTCCTTCGATATCAGCTTCCGCCGAAAAGCCCTTTCCGATAGGGAAGAAGCATGGAAAGGGTTCACTGAACACAAGGCTGTTTTTGAAGCGATCCGCACTCATCAGGGAGAAGAAGCGGAACGCCTCATGAGGGAACATATTCTTCGGTCGTACGATGAGGTGTCAGAAAGAGCGGTCTAGGGGAATATAAGAACAAGATTGTGCAAAAATTGGTTAGTGTAACGAAGCTTGGTGATTAGGAAACAAAAGTAGAACAATTTCCAGTTTGCCTTACAGTATCTTAGCTAACAACACCCACAAGCTTCGTGACACTACCTACATATCAAGGGAGGGCATCAAATCTGCCATTTCAATCGCGGAGAGGGCTGCATCCCATCCTTTGTTCCCCGCCTTTGTTCCAGCTCGTTCCACTGCCTGTTCGATAGATTCCGTGGTAAGCACTCCGAAGATAACGGGAACAGCACTGGAAAGGGAAGCCTGCGCAATCCCCTTGGCTGCTTCAGCGGCGATATAATCGAAGTGGGGGGTAGCCCCCCGGATAATCGCCCCTAAACAGATCACCGCGTTGTATTTCCCGCTCCGCGCTAGTTTCGAGGCAACAAGAGGTATCTCAAAGGATCCGGGTACCCGTACTACGGTGATACGTTCCGAACTGCCCCCATGGCGGAGGATACAATCCAGGGCCCCTTCTAACAGCCGATCCGAAATCAAAGAATTAAATCGACTCACTACAAGGGCAAAGTCCTTGTTCTCTGCTTTTAACTGTCCAACGATTTCACGCATACTGGTTCTCCTTCGTTGTCTGATGTATGGGACTTGCTGCAGAAAATTGCTTTAGAGCTTTGCTGCAACTCGCCAGGTACTCTCTAAGACATGCTACAGTAATGATCTTTAGATCAAACCTCTGGGCAAGTTCCGTAAGCCGAGGAACGCGGGCCATGGTTCCGTCGTCATCCAGGATTTCGCAGAGGATCCCTGACGGATATAAACCCGCAAGTCTACAGAGATCCACCGCAGCTTCTGTATGGCCTTGTCGTACCCGGACCCCTCCTTCCCGCGCTACCAGAGGAAACACATGCCCGGGACGGAGGAGATCTTCCGGACGGGTCTCAGGATCAACGAGAGCCTGGATCGTCCTTGCACGATCAAAGGCGGAAATCCCTGTGGAAGTTCCTTCCCGGGCATCGACACTCACGGTGAAAGCTGTAGAGTGGGAAGAAGTATTTTCCCTCACCATAAAAGGAAGGGATAATTCCCAGGCCCGCTCCAGAGTAATTGCCTGGCATAAAAGTCCCCTCCCGTGGGTAATGATGAAATTCACCTTCTCAGGGGTAGCTTTTTCCGCTGCCATGATAAAATCGCCCTCGTTCTCCCGATCTTTATCATCGGTAACGATCAGGATCCTCCCCTCTTGAAGTTCTTTTAGCGCTTCCTCAATATCTATGAAAACATCTTCCATCCTTTTCCTCCTTTTCTTATGCTTTGTTTCCAGAAACCAACTGCTGCAAGGCCTCCCAGGTAAGTCCCGGGGTTGTACCTCCCTCACCTTCAGAGATACCTTCCTCTTTCAGGGAAAGAAACCGTTCTACATACCGGCCGATAATATCTGTCTCTACATTGACCGAATCTCCCTCCTTCTTTTCCCCCCAGGTCGTTTGTTCCAGGGTTACGGGGATAAGATTCACCGTAATTTCTCTGTCCGTCACAGAGGCCAGAGTCAAACTGATCCCGTCCAGGGCAATAGATCCTTCTGGAACACAGTACCTGAAAAGATGGGGGGGGAGTGCAAGAGAAACGTACACGTTGTTCTTTTCCCGCTTAATCGCGCGGATGCGGCCTACTCCGCTTACATGCCCCTGCACAAAATGACCGCCCAACCGTCCATCGAATCTCAGGGCTCGTTCCAGGTTTACCCGGGAGCCAGGACTGAGATTTCCCAGAGTTGTTTTCTTAAGGCTCTCTGCCAGCGTATCCACCCGGAACGTACGGGGACCAATCCCCTGTATCGTTTGACACACTCCGTCAATAGCGAGAGAATCCCCTACCTTACTTCCTTCCAGGACGACCTTTCCTTCCACCTCCAGCTGAACCCACCCGCTCCCTTTCCTCTTGAGGGATCGGACGATTCCCACCTCTTCAATGATTCCTGTGAACATCGTTTTCACCTCATACCATTCTAAATTGAGATCTCCTGAAACCGGGATGGAACAGTCTCCGACCCTGGAACCAGGCCGACTTCCGTTTCCTTGAGGAAGCCAGGTCTATACCCCTCCACCTGTATCTGAGTGCATATATGACGAATACGGATCTGTTCGAGACGAATTGCTTGAGAGATTTTTGTGAACCCCAGATCTCCGAACGTATTGATCCCTGTGCCCAGTACCCGCGGGGCAATGAAGAACGTTATACGATCATATACGGTACTCTTTAGAAAAGAAGTAAAAAGAGCTCCTCCCCCTTCCACCAGGATGGATCGAATCCCCCGATCTCCCAGGGCTG
>JAGODW010000103.1 GCA_017998025.1 Spirochaetales bacterium | reverse complement strand
TCGTAGGCTACGGCGTTTCCCTTGCGCTGGGGGTAGGTGTTCCCATCCCCATTCTGAATCCTCATATTTTAAAGCGGACTACGGTTCGCGACAGCGAAATATTTGCCCCTATTATAGATTATTCTGAGGATTATCCCCAACGAACGGGGAAAACTTTGGGGAGGGTTAGCTATGCAGAACTGAAATCGGGAGAGATCACCGTTCAGGGGAAGCAAGTTCCCACAGCCTCTCTTTCCTCCTATGCCTATGCCCTTGAAATTGCAGAACTCCTGAAAGAGGAGATCCTCCGGGGGGAATTCCTTCTCTCCCCTCCTCTGGAGCGATTACCTCTTGGAAAAAGTTCGAAATCTTTAGAAATACGGGGGCGAAATAATTCATGACAACTACAAAGCGGGTACTCTTCTATTTCCCTAAAAGTGAAACAGAAAAACCTATCGTTTACCAGCTGGTAAAAGACTATGATTTAATGGTGAATATATTCCGGGCAAAGGTTACCCCGGATGAGGAGGGATATCTCCTCCTTGATATCACGGGGAAACAACCGGATATTGATCGGGCTTACCAATGGATTCGTTCCCTGGGAGTACAGATTCGTGAAGATGTAAAAGGAATGCGTTGGGACCGGGATAAATGTACCAGCTGCGGGGCGTGTATTACTCAATGTCCCACCGGTGCCCTCCATATTCCAAATCGGAAAACTATGAAGGTAGAGTTTAATTCGGAAAACTGCATTGAGTGTATGAACTGCATCCCCCTTTGCCCCTTTGGAGCCTGCACCTCCCAGTTCTAATCCGATGGAGTTCCGCAGCTTTAGCTTTAAAGAAACGAACCTCCGTTTTCGGGTTGAAGATCCAGATGCGTTGATTAAGGAAGTTCTGCACCAGCGGAAACTTTTAGAAGCGTATATCCAGAGATATCCTCGGTTCCTTACGGCTCTCTCTCCTCTTCCTCCCCTTCCCGATGCTCCATCCCTGGCTCTCGATATGCACCACGCCTCGGAGGTAACCGGCGTAGGCCCCATGGCTGCTGTTGCAGGAACTCTGGCAGAGCGCGCCGCAAGGGCAGGAAGGGGAATCGTAGAAAATGGAGGGGATATTTTTATTCTAACCCAGGATACAGTAGTGCTGGGTATCTATGCAGGGAAAAATCCCCTTTCTGGAACACTCGGCTTCCGGATCGAGGCAGATCAAACTCCCATAGCCGTCTGCTCCTCCTCAGGACGTATGGGACATTCTCTCAGTTTCGGAAACGCAGACCTGGTTACTGTCTTTTCCCGGTCCGGAGCCCTGGCCGATGCTGCAGCAACTCTCGGGGGAAATCTGGTGCAGGGAACCCGGGATATTGAGCCGACATTGGAACAACTCTGTGCCCTGCCGGATATCCTGGGTGCTTTCATCGTAGTGAACGGAAAAGTGGGGTTTCTAGGAGAAGTGCCTCCGCTGATTTCGATACGGGATCAGGCGTTTCACCGAAAAATAACCCGGGATTTTCGAAGCGGAGTTACTCTGGAAGACTTATAATATTGTTCAGGATTTTTTCTCTTCTTTTACAAAGAGTTGCAGTAATTGGACAAAGGTATATATTTTTTTGTAGATTTCCACCATTCGCTCCCGTACCTTTCCATCTGCAGCCTGGTCCACTTCTTTCCAGTTTATCAAGATCGCACTCTGGGGAGCTTTATCGTAATCATCGATCAGATTTTTTAAATTCTTTCCAAATACAATGAATTGATGACCGGATTCAACGATAATTCTGCCGAACCGTTCATTAATTGTACGGATCGTTTCCCGAAGCGATTTCATCGCTCCTGAATCTCGTTCTACCCGGTTGATGACTTTTCGGATTTTTGTTCCATATTCTCCCTCGTCTGCACAGGCATCATCCAGACGTATCAGCTCATCGCTAAGCTCAACAAGGGATTGGAACGATTCGGATAGTTGTTGAGAAAGAATATTAGTGGCCCATTTACCCCGTACGATTAAAATATCCCGCAACTCCCGCACATCCTTCTTTGTATAATCCAGCATAAAAGCCTTTAAATAATTTGCCGGTTCGGTAAACGTATATCCACCTACTATCTTTTTAGAAAACGTGGTGTTTGCCTTATCCGTATAGTTTCTCATACGGAGCATTGCAGGTCCCCCAAAAACCCTATGTACCAGCTGATCAATCTGCTGGTTCTTTTTTTCCTGCAGAATCTTTTGTATGAGAAGTTCTGTCTGAGTCTTTATTTTGTTCAGGTAGGGTTCCACGATCCGCTCGACACCAACGCTAAAATTCGGCTTATAGAACGGATCTTCATCAATATGATGGATGATCAGTTCTAGAATACCATTTCTTTGCACGTCCTCCAGGGACGACAAGAGTTTCTTCCATCCGGGGCGGGACACAACATCTACATTCCGGTAGGCTTTTAATACATCGAACAGATCTTCCCACGTGTACGTAGTATCCAGGGGTAAAAGAACTTCTAAAAAATCTTTTAAATCATCCGAAATGTACTCTCCATGGATAGGTTCAAACCGTGGGATATATGCATAATCCTTATCTGATAAATTCGGATCGAACTTTTTTAACATGAAATAGTAATCGAAAAAAATAAACTGTAGAAACTGATGGAGCACTGCATAAGAAGTATTGATTTGCTTGATTTTATCCTGGTCGAAGATAGCATATAGATTTATGATCTGATCTTTTACCTCTCCCATGAGAGTCTTAATATCTTTTGTCCGTGCTCGTTCCCAGATCTGCGCTTCGGAGAGAGATTCAACGATCGCTAACTGCTCTTTGCTCAAACCGGATTCAATCAGGATCGTCCGAAGGGCTCCGGAAGAAGCGGCGTTTTGCAGTAACATCTGGGCCGGCCCTACTACTTTAAATATTTCATGAAAGAATTTTGCCAGTCCTGGTAGAGCTTGCTTTCCTTTGGGGTTATAGAACTTATACTTGTTTCTTTTTAATTCCTTAGCGATATTCTTAAGGAGACGTCTTTTTTCTTTCTCAGGATTATTCGACCGAAAGATGAGGGAAACAATCCGTTCAAACAGGGTGCTCTTTGAGGATGGGTCGGAAGGTTTTAATGGCTCAGTGAGTTGATTTAAATCTCCTGCACCCATGTCCATCATAGTATGAAGATTGGAGAATTTTGTCAATGAAAGATTTTCTTCCCCTTCTCATCGAGGAGTCGGTACAGCTGGGAATCTTAGAACCCCGATTTTTCCGGTACCAGAGGTCGATAGGATTGATTACAGGGCTCTACCATGGGCCAGGCGAATCCCTAATTATTGATCCCGCCTTTCCCCGCGGATCCATTGGGGCATTTGCACAGCGAAACCACTATCGAATGCTGGTTGCCCGATTAAAGAAACTGCTACACATCCTGGAATCCTCTGGATCCATCCTTCCCGGATCTGCCCGAATTTTCTGCAATTCTTCTTTGCCGGAAAAACAGTTTGCTCTAACCAGTGAGCTGGGAATAAGGGGTAAAAATTCCCTGGTAATTATTCCCGGGGTAGGATCCTGCGTAGTGCTGGGAGGCATACTTTTTTCTCCATCCGACATGAAGGAAGCAGTCTTTTCTAGCGTAAACCGGGTCGAAGATTCTTTTTCAGCTTTCCAGAAGGATTTTCCCCTATGCTCAGGTTGCAGGGCATGTATAGAAACGTGCCCAACCGGAGCCCTCGTCCAGGAAGGTTTTGTAGATCGTGGGAGGTGCCTTCAAAACCATGCTTCCCACCTCCTCCCTATGCCTTCCCCCATACGAACAGCCTGGGGGGCTCTGTTTTACGGCTGCGATAGGTGCCAGTCCGTTTGTCCCCACAATCTTCATACCACTCATACTCCACCACCCTTAGTACCGAATGAGCGAGGAGTCCTGGGGCCGGGTGTAGAGTTGCAAAAGGTGCTACAGACACCGGAAGAAGCGCTGCGAAAAGGTCTCTTCCAGGGTTCTGTTCTCGATGTGGGATGGATATCTCCTCTCACTTTGAAACGCAGTGCCTTGCTGGCATGCGCTTATCAAAGTGCGGCAACGATACTTCCCGAAGTACTGGAATTCACCACACATCCGGAACCACTTCTAAGGGAAGCAGCTCTGTATACCAAAGAAAAACTAGAAGCTTCCGGTTAGAGGAATATTTATTGAAAGAGCCATTCTCCAAGATCCTCTTTTACCCGATAGCTGCCTATGAAAGTTTTTTCTCTTAATATATAATGAATTGCACATAAGAGGGCGGTATGGAAGTAAATCATATTCAGAAAACTATGTTTTTACTATTGTTCCTGGGATTGGCGATTCTTTTGCTGCTTATTTTCAGCCCCTTTTTTACTACGATACTCTGGTCTTTACTATTCTTCATTATTATCAATCCTCTTTACCAGTACTGTCTCTGTTGGATCTCTAAATCTTCCAGGATTTATAGAGCTTATCAGAATGTATTAGCAGCGTTATTCTCTCTTCTTTTAGTTATTGTAATTGTGGTTCCTATTATTTTCATTTTTTACTATGCGTTTAGACAATCCCTTCAATTAATTCAACTACTGGAAAATTTTATAAAAAAAAGTGCGGGCGGATTGGTTTTTCATTCAGATGATCCCTGGGTACTCACAGTGAAAGAACTTACCTTTAATTCGATCGATCTTTCCCGGATAGATATTCCTCGATTCATTATATCTATTCTTCGGAACAGCTCTAATGTGCTTTTGAAACTATCCACCACCATCATTCAAAATCTTGCGAATCTTATCCTGACTATTGCCTTTATGGTGTTCACCATTTTCTTCCTTCTGGTTGATGGTAAATACCTCTTATCCCTATTTATGCGGGCAGTACCCCTTGATACAGAATTATTAAAACGTTTTATACAACAGTTCAAAGATACCACCCGGCATCTGCTAACCGGGTATTTTCTGGTAGCTTTTTATCAGGGTGCAGCCGCAGGGCTATTATTCTATCTTTTTCATATTCCCGGCTTTCTCCTCCTTTCTCTTCTCACATTTTTCTTTTCCTTTCTGCCTATCGTAGGGACTGCCGGAATCTGGATCCCCGTAGTTGTCCTTAAACTGCTATCCGGAGCCATCCAGCCGGCCCTTCTTCTGGCACTTCTTTGTGTTACATTTATTTCCGGATTGGATAATATTCTCCGCCCCTTTATATTAAAAGGCATGATAAAAATTCACCCTCTCCTGGTCTTTTTTTCAATACTGGGGGGAGTGCAGTTTCTAGGATTTAAAGGGCTCTTTCTAGGGCCTATGATTGTTATCTTCTTTTTTGCAGCTCTGGAGGTCTTTCTCGATCAGTATCAGGTCCATGCTGGGGAAGAGACAAAACCTTCATAACCGATCCTTATTCATCATTCATCGGCCAACCGATATCCCACCCCTACTTCTGTAAACAGATACCGGGGCCGGGCAGGATCTTTTTCCAATTTTTTTCGCAGCCCAGCCATATATATCCGCACATAGTGCAGTTGATCGGCGCTTCCAGGTCCCCATACTTCTCTTAACAGATGAGAATGGGTAAGGACTTTCCCTGCATTTTTTACTAAAACAGTTAACAACTTATATTCAATGGGTGTTAGATGTATCTCTTCTCCGTCTATGAAAACACGGCGGGCTTCCAGATCTACCTTTAATCCCCCAACGGTAAATACCGTTACTTCCTTTCCTCCTTCCTTTGCTGTTCTTGCCTGTTTCCGCAAAGCGACCCGTATTCGTGCCAGAAGTTCTCCCACTCCGAACGGCTTCGTTAGATAGTCATCCGCCCCTGCATCCAGGGCAGCAATTTTATCTCGCTCCTGCCCTCTTGCAGAGATAATCAAAATAGGGCCGGTAAACCAGGCTCGTAGCTCTTTGATCACCTCCAGGCCATCCCTGTCGGGGAGTCCCAGATCCAACAAGATTACATCCGGTACATGAGAAGCTGCCAGGGCCAACCCATCCCTCCCTCGTTCTGTCTCCAACACCCGGTACGATTGGGTGGCAAGGGCAGACCGAAGGAAATTCCTGATATGCCGTTCATCCTCAATGATTAAAAT
>JAGODW010000102.1 GCA_017998025.1 Spirochaetales bacterium | reverse complement strand
TATCCATTCAAGGGCCGTTCGTCCCTTCACTTTTCTACAAAAGGAAGCAAAGCAAGGCACCGGGCTTTTTTTATCTCAACGGCAAGAGCCCGTTGATGCTTTGCGCAGGTTCCCGTTATCCTTCGTGGGAGTATCTTCCCTCTTTCTGTAGTAAAACGGCGTAGTACTTCAGGGGTTTTATAGTCCGCTTTTAATTTTTGGGTGCAGAATCGACAAACTTTTTTCTTAAAGAACACCCGTCCTACTCCCCCTCTTCCGGGCCTGCCTCGACCTGATTTTTCAGATTCATCGGCGATATCGATATCTTCTTCTTCCTGCACTTCGATGCTTTCGCTACTTCTCTCGTCTATGTTCATTGTTTTTTCAAATTGCTCATCGCTCATGGAAATCTTCCTCCACTTTAAGTAGTTTTATAGTAAGTGAATGCTAATTAAAATAATTCTAAAAAGGTATATCATCCTCGAATACTCCTGCCGAACCGTTTTCTGTGGAAGGAAGTGCTTCCTCTATTCCTTGAGCACCTTTATCTCCCATTTCAGCCGGCCGAGAACCGAGAAGCTGAATATTATTTGCAACGATTACGATTTTACTTCGTTTTTGGCCATCCTGCTCCCAGCGATCCTGTCTAAGTTCTCCCTCTACTGCAACCTGGGTACCCTTTCTGAGGTACTGAGTCACTGCCTCTGCCTGTTTTCCAAAAAGGGTAATATCAAAAAAATGGGCTTCATCCGTCCATTTATCTCCCTGCTTTACTCTTCGATTTATAGCCACAGAAAAAGTACTGATAGCTATGCCTGTATTGGTGTATTTTAATTGAGCATCTCGAGTCAGACGTCCTACCAGGACAACATGGTTAATATCTGCCACTTGTTCCGACTCCTTGAACTATTTTCCGTCCTTCCGGACAACCATCACTTTTAGAAGCTCAGTTGTTAGTTTCAATGTATCTTCGATTTGCTTTGCCTTGTCAGGATCCATAGTTACGGTAAAAACCCAATAGTGTCCTCGGGTCTCTTTCTTTATAGGATAGGCAAGAGTCCGTTGTCCCAAATCTTCCTCGCCCTGGAACTGGGCACCCAATTTCTCCAACTCTGCTTTAACAATTTCTTTACCCCGGTTGAATACTGCATCATCTCCCTGAAAGATACAGGCAACCTCATACTTACGCATGCAATCCTCCCTTTGGACTTGAATGAACGGCCGTTATAGACGCCGCTAAAGAGGTGAATGTAAGCTACCATGGAGCTCACTTTCTGTCAAGGCCGTACTCTTCTGTAGCTTTATAGAGATGGAGAAAGAGAATTCCGCAAAAAATTTCTGAAATCTTTCCGTTCCAGCGTTGGCACAAGAGTCTGCTTGAGCCATTCTGGTTTTACATACCCCCATGCAGCTAACACCGGCACTATCCGACGATCTTCTCTTGCAAGCAAAAGATGATCCAACTGGTCATCTAACAGAGTCGCCTCTCCGGCTCCAGAATTTGTTAACATCGATTGGATGAGTTCTTTCTTGGATGCTTTTCCTGGATACAGGATCCTTTCCTCGGGCCATTCCACCCCATGGTACTGCAGGATCTTATGGATCAGGTCTGAAGCCTTGGTAGAAAGGATAAATACCCGCGGGTCAGAAGAGACTTCCTCAAGGGATTCTTTCACCCCTCCGTACAACGGATTTAACTTCATCCAATGAAAAAAATCTTTTTCGATTAGCTCCTTCCTTGTTTGATAGAATAGGTCCCGGAACAGATCAAGCCTCTCCGGAGGATTGGAAAAGAGTTCCCGGTCAAAATCTTCCTGATTCGTAATAGGCACTCCCCGTGCTACGATATCCACCAGTACAATGTAATCTTCTCCCGTCCGGATAAACGGTCTATAGTGAAGAAATAGCTCTTTCATCCGGATAGGGATAAAAACCAAAGGCGTCTTGAGATACTTTTCATAGTACGCTAGAGTGGCACTATAGAAACATTCAAAGACAGAATCACATACCACGCCATCGAAGTCTAAAAATAACAGTTTTTTCTCCATACAGCCAACCGTTACCTATCACGGATATTGTATTGTCCCATACTATTGAGTATTTCTAAGAATTTATCAACTACCGGATTCATTCGGTTGAGCAATTTCCTACAAAGATGTAGTATTAGACCGTGTCAACGGTAATACAGACAGATACGGAAAAAATTGAAGAGCTCTCCCTCTTATTCGAAATAAGCCAGATTATCGATCAAAGTTTGGATATCAAACAGGCGATTCAACCGGTTCTGGATACGATGGCTTCTCGTCTAAAGATGCTCAGAGGGACTATCACAATATTAAACCGTACCTCCGGAGAGATCTTTATCGAAGCTGCCTATGGGCTTACCTCTTCACAGATTGTAAAAGGACGGTACCGACTGGGAGAGGGCATCACAGGCCGGGTTATCCAGACAGGCGTACCCATGATCGTACCAAAAGTTTCGGAGGAACCCCTATTCCTGAACAAGACCGGCGCAAGAAAAAATCTACGTAAATCGGATATTAGTTTTATCTGTGTTCCTATCAAACTGGGAAATGAGACTCTGGGTGCCATCAGCGTGGATAAGTTGTTTCGGGAAAACGTAAGCTATGAGGAGGATGTTCGGCTTCTTTCGATTATTGCTTCCATGATTGCTCAAGCTATCCGACTCCGACAATCCCTTGACGAAGAACGGGAAGAATTGCGTGCAGAAAACATACGGCTAAAAGCAGAACTTAAGGAAAAATTCCGTCCCTCCAACATTATCGGTCATTCTAAAGCCATGCAGACAGTTTTCGACCTAATTGCTCAGGTTTCACGAAGCGAGGCCACGGTGCTGATCCGGGGGGAGAGCGGTACAGGGAAAGAACTTGTGGCACATGCGATTCACTATAATAGCCAGAGGGCGAACAAACCCTTCATTAAAGTGAACTGTGCTGCCCTTCCAGAAACGATCATAGAGAGTGAACTCTTCGGTCATGAGAAGGGAGCCTTTACCGGAGCCATTGCTACCCGAAAAGGGCGATTCGAGCTTGCCAACGGAGGTACCCTATTTTTAGATGAAATTGGAGACCTCTCCCCCACCACGCAAATCAAGCTTCTCCGGGTGCTACAAGAGAAGGAGTTCGAGCGTGTGGGGGGAAATGAAACGATCCGGTGCAACGTTCGAGTTATTGCCGCAACAAACCGGAACCTGGAGCAGCTTATGGAAAAAGGAACGTTCCGGGAGGATCTCTACTATCGATTAAATGTATTCCCCATCCATATTCCGCCCCTGAGGGAACGAAAGAGTGATATCATCCTACTCTCAGATCACTTCATAGAAAAATACTCTACCCAAAACCATAAAAATATTCAGCGCATCTCCACTCCCGCCATCGACCTGTTGATGGCGTACCACTGGCCAGGGAATGTTCGGGAACTGGAAAACTGCATTGAACGAGCAGTGCTTCTTTCAACGGATGAAGTGATCCACAGCCACCATCTTCCGCCTAGCTTACAGTCGGCTGAATCTACCAATACCCGCCTTCACACGACCCTGCAGGAAGCTCTGGATAATCTGGAACGGGAATTGATCCTTGATGCGTTAAAATCGACAAAAGGAAATATGGCAAAAGCTGCCAGCCTTCTGGGAATTACGGAACGGATCATGGGACTCCGGATACAAAAACATAGGATTGATCCTAAGGTGTACCGCGCCTATACCCGGGTAACCTAAATTGTAGAAGATGAGGTTCTTTCTTTTACCGTAGCAATAAGTCGCTGGCAAGTTACTTTATAATCCCTATACCGTTCTGCATAGAACCGCATTCGTTCCGGATCTGGCTCAATAGTCCCTTCAAACCGAACAAGAGAATCGGATGCCCGGGTAAAATTAGGGGAAAAACCTTGAGCCACATGGTAAACACACAACCCTCCCACAAGCTCCGCATCCTTCACTGTTGGAACCTGAAGAGGTTTTCCTACAATATCTGCTTTCCACTGGTTCCAGATCCTGTTCTTCGCTTGCCCACCGGACAACCGAAGAACGTGAATAGGACAGCCTGCCTCCTCCAGCAGCTCTATCGTAGAACGAACGGCAAAACCAATCGCCTCCACCACAGCCATTCCTAACTCTTCTCGCCTATGCTCAACTCCGAGTCGTAGAAATATCCCATGGGTAAAGTCCCAGCCTGCAGGCGGGTGGGCATACGGAAAAAACCTGGGAAATTTTCCCGGTTCTTTTGCAAGCTGGGGGTACTGGGAGAGAATAGTTTCCATCATCGATTCGTAGGGAATAGTTCTCTGATTTGTAAGCTCCCTGAACCATTCAAACAGCCTGCCGGTAGAGGTAAGCATACCAGCAACCGTGTACAGACCTGGAATGATATGGGGCAGACAGCGGAGCCCTGGATACTCCTTTGGGATTTCAGAACAGAAATTGATCCCTTCAGAAGTACCTGCCCTGTCACAAGCAGTTCCAGGCCGGGTTGTCGCCGTACCCAGCAAGCTCATCAGGTAATCCGGCCCTCCTGAGAAAATCGGTGTGCGGAAAGGAACACCATAGGCCTGTTCCCCTTCTCGCGAGACCTCTCCTATTCGCGTTGCAGGTCTCACCAGAGGGGGGAATCTGGAGGGATCCAGGTTTAGTTTTTCTAAAACTTCCGGTTCCCAGTAGTAGGGATCGAACTCTTTCGAAGGGGATGCAGTAACCGCTTCCCCTGTCAAACGGTAGATTAAGTATTCGGGACAGGTAAGGAATCGGGCAGTACGATCGTATAGATCGGGATGCATATTCTTGAACCAGGCGATCTTGGGTAAAAAGAAGCTCTTCCATTCGTTTATTTTAAGCTCTCGCCCATCGATCCAGAGAAGAGCTGGAAACAAGACTCTCCCTGATGCATCCACCGAAACCAAAGAGGGGCCTTGCCCGCTAAATATTACCCCTCCCAGCTGATGAATAGTTAACCGACCTACTAATTCCTGGAACGCGTCCTCCCAGCGTCGGGGATTGAAATTACTAAAATCTTCGGTTCCAGAATCTACGATCCCCACCCGGGCCGACTGCAACAAGTCCCCTTCTTCAGAAAAGAGCCCCCCCTTCATAGAAGAAGTACCTATATCGACGCAGAGGATCGGTTTTCCCATAAAATGGTACCTTTTACGGATGATGTCGGCTTAAAAGCTTTTGTATGACCCGGCGGTTATCGAGAAGTTCACTAAGACTCCGATTATGATGGAGTCGGGAAATGATCCGGGCGAATAGATTAGAGACATCGGCACTAATGTACCATTCTTTTTTTAAAAGTATATCATCGTGCCGTACTGCATTCGTACCAATAAGTCGATAGAAGTACCCCTCTTGATACGCTTCGTCAAAATACTTTATTGCATCGCCCGTAAACAACGGAATACTTACTGCAGAGATGATCTGTCGGGCTCCTAAACTTTTTAAAAGCTTCATCGCCTTTATTAGGGTACTCCCTGTACCCAACATATCATCCACCATAAATACGATCTTTCCTTCAACAGACCCGAGAAGCTTCATGGATACTATATTGTTCTGTTTCGCATCGAGGGAGAAGCGAGAGTAATCCCTCTCCTTATAGAGCATAGAGAGGGGAACTCCAAGGCTCGAAGCAAAAAACTTGTTCCGCTCTACCGCACCGGTATCTGGAGCAACCACCACCAGATCCGGATTCTTTAAATCGATAATCTCAGAAAGCTTCAACAGGATCTGGTACGATGCATGAAGGTTCTCCAGGAGGAGGCGACGAAAGCCGTTATAGATGTCCCGGGAATGAATATCGAGAGTAATGATTCGTTTTACCCCTAAGAATTCAAGAATCTGTCCGATTTTAACCGCTGTAAGACTTTCCCGACCCTTTTTCTTGTGTTGACGACTATATGGATAGGTGGGCAACACAACGGTAACACTGCCAGCCCCTGCCTGTATAGCCGCATCAATGGTTACCATGAGGCAGAAGAAATGCTCGTTTACATTTAACTCATAGGCTGCATCCGAGTTTGAAAACTTTAATGGAAGATGGTTCTCAACGTCCTGTACAA
>JAGODW010000101.1 GCA_017998025.1 Spirochaetales bacterium | reverse complement strand
GTTCCCTCCACCGGGGAACGGAAAACACGCCTTTCCGGGGACCGAAGTTGCCCTATCCCTTGCTCAAAGGCATTTGGATCCCCTCCTTGCGCCTGTATATTGGCTAAAAAACGGCGGTACGGCTCGCCACCGGATAGCATCTTCTCGCAAAGGCTTACGCCTTCTTCCGGAGTTTGGGCCTTTCCTCCGGCAACGAGCATCCAGGCGGAAAGGCGGAGGGTTACCTCCATCAAGTCTTCGCGACCTTTGGTATCGCGCTGCAGACAGAGAGCCGATTCCTCCGCCTCCAGGAAATTTCCCACCATCCTGCCTAAAGGCTCATCCATCCGGGTGATGACTGCTACAAGTTTCCTTTGTAATCCCTTTCCCGTTTGTACCAGGGAAGTTGCCAGCGCCTCTGCTTCGGGAAAGCTTTTCATAAAAGCCCCCTCCCCGCACTTTACATCCAGAACCAGACTCTCTGCCCCCTCTGCAAACTTTTTGGATAGGATGCTGGCCGTGATAAGAGGGATCGATTCCACGGTCGCCGTGGCATCCCGCAGGGCATAGAGTATGCGATCCGCAGGAACAATTTGCTCGCTCTGCCCTGTCATCGCATATCCTATCTCCTGAAGGATCCGTCGAAACTCATCCCTGTCCCGGGCAATCCGGTACCCGGGGATCGCCTCCAGTTTATCCAGAGTGCCTCCCGTGTGTCCTAGAGAGCGCCCACTCATCATAGGAACCTTGATTCCAAAACAGGCTACGAGGGGGGCGAGAATTAAGGATACCTTATCTCCTACTCCGCCCGTGGAATGTTTATCTACAAAGGGGCCCGGGATTCCCGTCAAATCTATCGTTTCTCCGCTTCCAATCATTTCCCGGGTAAGGATCGCCGTTTCTTGATTCGTCATTCCCTGGAAGAATACCGCCATCAGCCAGGCGGATAGTTGGTATTCCGGTATGGTTCCATTCACACACCCCTCTATGAGAAATCGAATCTCCTCAGAGGCATGTTCTCCTCCGTTTCTCTTTTTCCGAATAATATCAACTGCTCGCATAGCTGAAGCATACCACATTCCCTGGATTCTGCGAAGTTTCCCTCAAAAAAATAATCCGTATCTGATTTTGAAAAATATCTAAAATATGTCAAATAATCTTGCAGAATGTGATAATCTATTTTATTATTAAAAACAAATGTACGTACGGTTTCTCTTACTGTTTTCCATCTGTGCTGCAGAACTCTGCGGCCAGGTGACTCCCCCAGATTCCTTCCCGAAGGAGGTCACCGTTGTTATTGATGACAACTATCCTCCCTTCTCCTTTCGCAGCCTCGAAGGTACTTTGCAAGGTTTGTCCATCGATCTCTGGACCCTCTGGTCAAAACAGACGGGGATATCAGTTCGACTGGTTGGATTAGATTGGAAAGAGGCCCTCAGACGGATGCGGGAGGGGGAGTTTGACGTCATTGATACCGCATTTCGGACACCAGACCGGGAACAATATTTAGAGTACTCCCGCGCCTACTGGGACATCGAAGTACCCATCTTTTTCCATAAAGACCTATCGGGCATTGCCACAGTCCAGGATCTTAAGGGATTTGTCGTGGGGGTAAAAGGAGGGGATGCTGTAATACAGTACCTGAATGACAACGGGATATTTACTCTCCAGGAATTTACGAACTATGAGTCAATTATCCTGGCAGCGAAATTCGGTACGATCCGGGTTTTTTCCATCGATAAACCTCCGGCATTGTACTTTCTGAATAAATACAGACTAACGGATTTTTTCCGGAACACAGATCCCTTATATGTGGGATCGTTCCATCGGGCTGTTCAAAAGGGAAATACACGGTTGCTTTCGATTCTGGAAAAAGGATTCGACCAGATTCCTCCTGATACATATCAGGCCGTAGAACGGAAGTGGTTCGGACAACCTCTCGTATCCCGGCAGTTTCTCCATATTCTCAGAATAGGTATAGGCGTAGGGATTCTTATCGTTATCCTTCTATTTCTCTGGATAGGGAGCTTACGGAAAGCAGTAAAATCCCGAACCCGGGATCTGGCCTGGGAAAAAGATTATTTTTCTGCAGTATTCAATGCAGTGGGAGAGGGAATTCTGATCTTAAGTCCTGAAGGAACCATTCTGGATTGTAACGAAAGTTTTCAGCGGATGTTTGAATATCCTATTGCCGAAGCCCTCTTCAATTACACTCCATCCTGTACCGAAACCCAGGCCCGGGAAATCATAAAAAGAACGCTGGAAGAGGGCCAACATCGGATAGATTGGCAGGTTCGCCATAAAAACGGAACAATAATCCCTGTAGAGATTGTTCTACGGTTGTTCCAAATCCGGGGGGAACAACGGATTATTGCAACCGTTAGGGATATAACTGACCGCGTTCATTCTATCGAAAATCTCTCCCTCTCTCTGCAGGAAAAGGAAGCCCTTCTCCGGGAATTAGGGCACCGTACCAAAAACAACCTCCAGCTGGTCAGTTCCCTCGTTTCTCTGTATCTTGGTTCGTGTGAGGATCCGAAAGTTCGCTCTATAGCGATGGAGCTTCAAAACCGCATCGCCTCCATCGCCATGGCACATCAGATGCTATACAAAGGACCCCAACTGGGGAACGTAGAACTGAAACAGTATCTGGAAGATCTTACAACGTTGCTAAAAGAGGGGTTTCATCCTGAAATCCGAAACATAGACCTTGTCCTTGAAGCAGAGGCAATCCAGGTTTCCCCGGACATTGCCCTGGCCTCAGGCCTTGTAGTAAATGAGCTGGTTACCAATGCGTTGAAACACGCTTTTCCTACACGTGCCGGAGGCACGGTACGCATCTCGCTATCCCGGGGGGAAAACGGCCGAATCGTTCTGCAGGTATCCGACAACGGAGTCGGTTTTCCAGAAGGATTTAATCCCCGGACAGCCGAGACAGTAGGGCTGGTAAGCCTTTACGGAATTGTGGAACAGCAATTACGAGGAACTTTAACGTATACATCGGAACACGGAACTGTCGCTCTCATCGAGTTTCCCCTCTAGGAGGTACGTCCGGAATGCAGGACACCTCCTTATCTCTCTTTATATCTCCTTGACAGCCCGCTTATAATTAAGCATTATTAGGTTAGACTAATTTACTGATGTAAAACTAATAGTTGTCTGCTTCCAGGGGAGTATACATATGCGTACGAATAACGACAGGAATAGTTTCTCTACATCAAGGGTTCCTATGCAGCGAGAGAAAATTATAACTGTAGCGATCATCGGGAACCCCAATAGCGGGAAAACTACCCTCTTCAACCTATTAACAGGTGCAAATCAGCGAGTGGGAAATTGGCCCGGTGTTACGGTAGAAAAAAAAGAGGGTTTCTTCCTCTGTGGAGATAAAACGATCAACCTGGTTGACCTACCCGGGATCTATTCTATTTCTGCCACATCCGAGGATGAACGAGTTGCCCGGGACTATCTTCTTTCAGGAGAAGCGGATCTGGTGATCAATATTGTAGACGCCTCAAATCTGGAAAGAAACCTCTACCTTACCACCCAGCTCATCGAAATGGGTCTTCCTATCCTGGTTGTTCTTAGCATGATAGATGTGGCAGAAGAATCCGGAATTCGTATCGATGTAGAGCACCTTTCAAAGCACTTGCAATTGCCGCTGGTGGCTGTAAACGGAACAGATCCCGATTCCCGGGATAAAATCCTGCAGAAACTGAACGAGGTACTGGAACATTCCCCTAGATCCGGATTCTCCGTTTCCTATGGAAACGAATTGGAAGATGCTGTCTCCCGGCTCCAGCCTGTCCTGGAAGAGATAGCTCAATCCCTCTCTATCAGCCCCCGGTATGCAAGTCTAAAACTGATAGAAGGAGACCCGTATTTTCAGAAACTTGTGCTGGAAAAAAAATTGATAGACTCAGAAACCCTTGTAAAAGAGCAGGAGAAAATCCGCCATGTGCTAAAGGAGGATCCGGACATCGCAATTGCCGATGCCCGATACGGAGCTATCCATGGGATCGTAAAAGATGTAACTCAAAAAATCGGACAAAAGGTCGATCTGACAGAGAGAATAGACCGTATTGCTCTGCATAAAGTGTTCGGTATTCCTTTGTTTTTGATAGCCATGTACCTCGTGTTCCTTGCTACAATGAATCTCGGAGGAGCTTTTATCGATTTCTTCGATATCCTATTCGGAACCTTCTTTGTAGAGGGAGGAAAAGCATTGCTGGAATGGATCGGGGCTCCTCCCTGGGTGATCGCCGCTGTAGCAGGAGGATTGGGTACTGGAGTTCAAACTGTGGCTACCTTCATCCCCATTATTTTTACCCTATTCTTTGCCCTCTCTATCCTGGAGGATTCAGGATACATGTCCCGGGCAGCGTTTGTCATGGACCGGTTCATGCATTCCATCGGTCTTCCGGGAAAAGCCTTTGTTCCCCTCCTGGTTGGGTTCGGATGTACTGTCCCTGCCATCCTCGGCACCCGTACCCTGGACAGCCGGCGGGACCGACTGATGACAATCTTTATGAGTCCCTTTATGTCCTGCGGAGCCCGTCTGCCTGTGTACGCCCTCTTCTCCGCTGCTTTTTTCCCTCAATCGGCTGGATGGATCGTCTTTTCCTTATACCTGGTGGGAATCCTGTACGCTGTCCTTACAGGGATTCTACTAAAGGCCACGGTATTCCATGGTGAGCCTTCCCATTTCATTATGGAACTTCCTCCCTACCATGCGCCGAGGTTGAGGCATATTTTGATCCATACCTGGCTACGGCTAAAGATGTTCCTCTTCCGGGCAGGGAAAGTCATTATCGGGATGGTTCTGGTGCTAGGACTTTTGAATTCTCTGGGAATTCAGGACAAGAAGGTAGGGTTT
Organism: Spirochaetales bacterium; assembly: GCA_017998025.1. GTDB lineage: Bacteria > Spirochaetota > Spirochaetia > DTKZ01 > DTKZ01 > DTKZ01. Next base: position 1,258 of record JAGODW010000101.1, on the reverse strand, counting down.
GGATATGAGGGAACGGAGCAGTCCTTCCTTGCTCGAATCGGAAAGAAAATTACCCCCGTGTTTGTCCCGATGGGAGTAGCAGAGGAAAACTGGCCGGCAACTGTAGGGATTTTTACAGGAATATTGGCCAAGGAGTCGGTTGTAGGCACTCTCAACAGCCTCTATGGACAGTCGCAGGCACTGGAAGAAGAGGAACCGTTCGATCTGATCGGTGGAATCAGGGAGGCGTTTGCAACAATTCCCCAAAATCTTCTTGCTCTAGGTTCTGCAATTCTCGATCCGCTGGGGTTCGGCACCGTAAAAACAGAGGAGGAGGAAGCAGCAGAAGAGCTGGGAACAGAGGCGGAAGTATTCAACCGGTTGCGGAGTTCCTTTACCCCCCACGGAGCGTACGCGTATTTACTCTTTATACTTCTTTATTTCCCCTGCATCGCTGCTCAAGGAGCGGCAATACGAGAGTTAGGGAGAAGAGCGGGTGTAGTGCTGGCTGTGTATATGACACTCCTGGCCTGGTCAACCGCTATTCTCTACTTCCAGATATCGGAAGCGGGAAGCATTCTATGGATCGCTGTGGGTATTGCCATACCGATCCTATTAGTCGTAGGATTCCGGTTGTTCGGACGAAAACTACTTTCCCTGGAGCCGGAGGTATAAGAATGCAGATTGATCAATCCCAATTAGAAGCCTTAACGCAGTTTGACGGCCCTACCCTCTGCAACGCCATTGAGTTTTTCTCTTACCGACCCAAAACAGCTGGTTTCTTTCGCCCGGGTATTCGGAAGATATTCGATACAGATACACGATCCGTCGGCTATGCCTGTACAGCAAAGATTTCCGCCCTTCATCCTCCCACGGAAGAGCAGAAACGACTGCAGGAAACCTACTATCGTGCGGTATGGGAAACCCCTAAACCTGCGATAACTGTAATTCAGGATATCGATCCGGAGCCCATCGGTTCTTTCTGGGGAGAGGTTCAGGCTACCACCCATCAGTACCTGGGGTGTAAGGCGGTAATTACCTCCGGAGGAGTTAGAGACCTGGATGAAGTGCATCCCCTGGGTTTTGAATACTATGCCTCCTGCATCCTTGTTTCTCATGCGTATGTACATGTGGAGGCGGTCCAGTGTCCGGTATCCCTTGGAGGAGTTACCGTCCAGCCCGGGGATATTGTATTTGCCGATAAACATGGGATCGTTCTGATCCCCCCGGAACTCATACCTTTTCTTCCCGATGCCTGTAGAGCGGCTCAGGACGCGGA
>JAGODW010000100.1 GCA_017998025.1 Spirochaetales bacterium | reverse complement strand
GCGGATACAGTGGATTTTCCGATTGTAATTTGATCCGGTTTTTTTCCCGGAAGAATCGTTTTAAGGTAACGGCATCCTCTACCATAGCTACTATAATCTGCCCGTTCTCTGCATCTGCTTGCTGACGAACAATAGCTAGATCTCCGTTAAAGATTCCGGCTCCGGTCATACTATCTCCCTGTACCCGGAGAGCAAAATAGTTCCCCTTCCCCAGGTATTCCATCGGAACAGGAATATACCGCTCCCAGTTTTCCTCGGAAAAAAGAGGTCTTCCTGCAGCCACAGCACCGAGAAGAGGTACACGGGTCATCTGTCCGCGATCCGATGTGTCCTGGTCCAATACCACCAGAGAGCGGTAATGATTTGAGTCGAGTTTTACGAATCCTTTCCGTTCCAGAGCTTTAATATGATCGTATGCTCCCCGTACAGAAATTGAAAACCGCTCGGATATTTCCCGTATGGTGGGAGGATAATGATGTTGTTCCAGGTAAGTCTTTACATAATCCAGTATTTGTCTCTGCCTGGGGGTAAGTGTTTTCATCGTTCGATTCGAATCCCGTACCGCTTGATCTTACTGTGCAGATTGCTTGGATAAATCCCGATCATTTCAGCAGTTTTTGAGATGTTATGGTTGAATTCTTCCAGTTTCTTTTCGATGTACAGTTTCTCAAACTCCTCTTTCGCTTTGTTTAACGGGTAGGTGGAAAACTTTCCGAGGGTATCATCCTTCTTTTTCAGGTTCTCTTCTCCCAGATAATACTTAACAGTTTCCAGGGAAATACATTCTTCATCACTCATGATGTTAATCCGCTCAATGAAATTTTTCAATTCTCGTATATTCCCTGGCCAGGGGTAGGCTTTCAGGTACTCCATTGCTTCTGTAGTAAACGTCCGAGGGGAAGAGATGCTTTCCGGTTTAAACTTTTCCATGAAGTACGAAACCAGTAAGGGGAGATCCTGAATCCGTTCCGAGAGAGAGGGTATATAAAGGGGGATCACATTTAAGCGAAAGTATAGATCTTCCCGAAATTTTCCCGCGCGGATCAGTTCCGGAATATTTTTATTAGTAGCAGCAATAAGACGGACATCCACCGAGATGGATTCTTCCCCTCCTATACGCTCGAACCGGAGTTCCTGTATTACTCGAAGGACTTTTGCCTGGGCACTAAGTGACATATCGGCTACTTCGTCCAGGAATAGGGTTCCTTTGTGGGCTAGTTCGAATTTTCCCTTTCTTCGGGATACAGCACCGGTAAAAGAGCCTTTTTCATGTCCAAAGAGCTCGCTCTCTATAAGGGTATCGGGAATTGCCGCACAGTTTACTTCGATAAAGGGCCCCTGAGCCCGCGCACTTTTCCTGTGGATTTCCCGGGCTACCAGCTCCTTTCCCGTACCGTTAGGTCCCGATATCAATATTCGGGAATCCGATCCTGCGCTCTGGCGGATCAATTCCTGTATTTTTTGAATGGCAGGGCTGGTACCGATAATCTCATCGTTAGAAAGAGTTTTGTGTTTCAGGTGTATATTTTCCTGCCTTAGCTTTTCCATTTCTAAGGCGTTCCGTGTCAGAGTCAGAACGCGATCGAGGCTTAACGGTTTTTCTAGAAAATCAAAGGCCCCCAGCTTCACCGCTTTTACCGCAAGGTCTATATTGGCGTGTCCAGAAATCATAATTACCTCTACCAGAGGGTAGGTTTCTTTGATCTTTTTCAATACATCCACCCCCCCCATGTTGGGCATCCATACATCGAGAATAACCAGGTCTATCGTTTCTTTTTCCATAAGGGCCAGACCGGAGTAGCCGTCTCCCGCAGTAAAAACCTGGTACTTCTCATCTTCTAGAATGTCTTTTAAAACAGAGCGTACGCCTGGTTCATCGTCTATGATTAAGATTGTGCTCATTCCATCGGCTCCATGGGTAAATCAATAAAAAATACGCTACCTATACCGGCTTCTGATTCAAACCAAATTTGGCCTTTATGATCAAAAAGTATCCGTTCCACGATGGAGAGACCTAATCCCGTCCCCTGGCCTTTCGTAGTAAAATATGGGTTGAATACCAGGTTCTTATATTCATCCGGGATTCCTTGCCCGGTATCAGAAATCTGTATTCTACAGTAGCGGGTATTTCCTTTTTTAACAAGATCTGCCCGGAATGTGATCTGTCCTCCGGAAGGCATCGCATCGATCGCATTCGTGATAAGGTTTGTAAACACCTGCCGAATCTGATCCGGATCAGCAAAGATAGTGAACTGATCCGATACCGAATCGGTAAGGATTCGAATCCGGGGGAGGAACCGGTACCCTTCCGCCGCCTCTTCAATAATTTTTTTCAGGGGGACAGCTCGGAGGGAAGGGGGAGGTATATGGGAAAAATCTTTAAACTCTTTTAAAAGCCTGTCCAGTGCATGGGTTTCTTTGAGAATTGTATCAACAGATGATTTTAGAACACGCTCAAAGGTTTCCTTATCTTCCTGGTACTTTTTTAAGAGTCTTTCTGCCGAGAGCTTGATTGGAGTAAGAGGATTCTTGATTTCATGGGCAAGTTGCTGAGCGATCTCCTGCCAGGCTATTACCTTTTCCGAATGCTGGAGCTGCCGTCTGTTTTTCTCAATTTCAGCAACCATCCGGTTAAACGATTCTGCCAGGTGGGAGAGATCATTCCGGGAGCCGGTGAGTACTCGATAAGAAAAGTCCCCTTCCGCAACCCTTCGGGTTGCTTCTTCGATATTTACCACAGGGCGGATAATTTCATCACTAAGGAGAAGACTTACCAGTATTGAGAGAAAAAGTAGAGGGAGGGCAAAGAAAATATAGATCAACGTAACGGCTGTGTTGAATAGGTATCGATGCTGATTCAACTGGCTCACGGTATTGAGGGTAGAGGTAATCAATTCTGCGTTTGTATCGAAGGATTGAGGGAGGATGAAACTCAGTACCACGAAAGACTTAAGGGGGTCTTTTTCGATTATTTTCTTGATCCGAAGCACGGTTATACCTGGAGAACGGGTTTCCCTGGGAAGGAGCCCTTCCGGTGCTCGTACTGCAGAGGGAGCATCTATGAATCCCTCATACATGCCGGCTTCGTAGAGAGGTTTGCCTGTAGCAGCAAACACCTGGTAGCAGGAGATGTCTGGATAGAGAGCCCGAAGCGTGCTCCAGGTGTGGGGAGAGGCTCTATCGGGCTTTTCCAGGATAGATAGAGCTAAGGGATTTTTTGAAACTCCACGGATCCGTTCTATTTTCTCATCGTAATAGGTAATGGCAATGGCAACACCTCCCTCCAGGGCTTTCTGCACCGAAGTATTAAAGAGGGTGTCTACCATAGAGTTGATGAAGGAAAGTGCAAGAAGTCCCTGAGGGATGGAGGATAGGGAAGAAATCAGAATAAAGAATCCGACAAGTCGGACTTTGAAGCGCACTCCAGGCTTGCGGGAATACCGGTCCCGAAACAGTCGGATGATATTTAAGGTAACAGTTCCCAGGAGAAATAGGAGAAATAGAGCTGTAAGGATAAGAAGAATCCCCCTCTGCGAAGTTTTTCCCTGGGAGATATCCGGGATCAGGTGGGTGGACAAGACCAGTACCATCCCTATAAGGGCAATGTACATGAATAGAAGCCCGAGAAAGGCAGCCTGATAGGTATCCTTTGAAAATGGAAATTTAAGGGAAGAAAAAGGGTTTTTCATGGGAGCAAATCCATCTGCGTTCGAGGGCTTGCATAGGCCCCTGCATCTGCCAGGAAGTTAAGGATTTGAAGGGGTGGGCTGAACCTCCGGGGATGGAGAAGAATCTGGCAGAGGAGATACCGCTCCGGTGTTGAGAGAATAGGTGGCAGAAAGGGGGGAGAGGTAAGATAGTTCTGCAGAAACTTTTCCCATTCAGAAAAATGGTACCTGAGGTTCTCCTGGGTGAGAAGGACATAATCTCTGCTTATGGGGTCCCACTTTGCTGAGACGATCATCTGTTCTTGAAAAAGGAGCTGATCGCCAAAAAATAGGGATATTCCCTTGCGTCGTTCGTAGATTTTAAAGGTGTACCGTATTTCGCTTTTATACCCTTCCTTTAACGATTGATTCAGATTGATACTTTCTTCCGGAGAGAGAACAGCCTCTAGCCGGATCCGTCGGGATGCTTCATCAACTTGAGTTTTGATTTCCAGTGGAAATAAGAGGAAAGGACGAAAGAAGCTGCTCCCTAAAAAACCAATGAAAAGGAGGGTATAGGGAATTCGTTTACTCTTCTTCAAATCGACGATCAAAAAGCTCCGCCAGGGCATTGACCGCCTCCTGTTCATCCGTGCCCTCTGCCTGAATCCGAATTTTTGAGTTATAACCAGCTCCCAGCGTAATAATGCCCATGATAGATTTAGCGTTTATTTTTTCATTGTCTTTTATCATATGAATTTTGGAATTGAATTTACTGGCGGTTTGAACAATTAAAGCTGCAGGCCGCGCATGAATCCCTGCTCGGTTTTTAATGATGACCTCTTTTTCCGTCATGGATGCTCCCTGTATCCCAACAATTCAATACGTATCTGTGTTCTGGAAATATACTGTCCGGGCATTCTCGCTTTCGAGCCATTTCAACACATTACGGTTGAATTCTCTTGCAGAAAAATAACCCATTTTTTTTAGCCGTTCGTTCATGGTAGCCGTTTCGATCAGGATAGGAATGTTGCGGCCGGGTCTTACAGGAAGTTTCAAATAGGGTACCTGCACCCCCAATATCTCTATGGTCGTATCCTGTGCGCCGATTCGGTCATAGTCTTTTGAGGAATCCCATGGTTCCAGCGCTACGACCAATTGGATCTGTTTTCTATCCCGGATTGCACCTACTCCAAAAATGTGGGCAACGTTTATAATTCCGATGCCCCGGATCTCCATATGGTGTCCGATGATCTTATTGGATCCGGCTCCCATTAAAATATTCCCGGAAACATTCCGGATCTCCACTGCATCGTCGGCCACCAGCCGGTGCCCCCGTTCTATCAGTTCTAAAGCTGCTTCGCTTTTTCCCACTCCGCTTTCCCCCTGAATAAGTACACCCATGCCGAACACTTCTATTAATACCCCATGCACGGTTTCCTTAGGAGCAAACACCTCGCTCAGGGCCCGGAGAAGACGAATGGTGAGATCGGCAGAAGAGAGTTCCGTCTGAAGAACAGGGCAGTGAGACTTTTCCGCCAATTCTTTAAAGATTTCCGGCGGTTCTATGGAATTGGTAAAGATAACGCACGGAATATCGTACGTGAAAAACTGGGAAAGGATTTCTATTTTCTGCTGTTTCACCATCATTTCCAGGTATGCACTTTCTCCTCTCCCAAAGATCTGGATACGTTTAAAGGCAAAGTTATCGTAGAAACCGCTCAGGGTAAGTCCGGGGCGGTTTATATCGGGGATTTCGATAGGTCTTCCCAGACCTACTCTCCCGGCAATACAACGGAGGTCCAATGCCTCGTGTTCTTTGAGATTCATAGAGAGTAGGTCCAGAACTGTGAAAGTACTCATAAGATTCAGTGTTGTTTTATCTTTTCCTTTTCTTTAGAAACTTTTGCATCGATCTTATCGAAAAGCTTTTCTATTCCATCCCGTATATTAAAGTTTTTAACCTTCAAGTGATGCGATGCCCCCCAGCGAAAATTCAAGGTTGCTTCTAGTACATAAGATTTTTCTTTTGTTATGGTAAACAACAGGTCCACAATCATGTCCTGTGCATATTCTATCTTATGTACTTTTTTTTCAATAAGTTCACGATACTCTTGCGGGAGATCGAAATGGACTGCTTTGATTTCAAGTGTCATACATCACCTCCAAGGTTATCTCTCGTAGGAAGAACTGATCGACAGTTCTTTCCTATATTTCGCTACGGTCCTTCGGGCAAGCTGAATACCTCGCTTAGACAGGAGCTCCGCTATTTTCTGATCTGATAGGTTTTTTCCACCTCCTTCCTTTTCAATAATTTCTTTAATGATCTGTTTCACTCCTTCCTTGGAGTACTGGGATCCGACGGATCCAGCACCGGAAATAGAGTTAGAAAAGAAATACTTTAATTCAAAGATACCCCATTCTGTCTGGATATACTTGGAAGTTGTAATCCGGGATACGGTAGCTT
>JAGODW010000099.1 GCA_017998025.1 Spirochaetales bacterium | reverse complement strand
TACCAGCGATTCAGCTGTAGCTTTTGCTGCAGAAAGGAAGCGAGGAAGAACGTCCTTCTGGACTAGTATCCGTTGTACGGAAATACATACCTGCCCCGCGTTATAAAAACCGCGCTTTGCACAGGCTGTAGCAGCTTTTTCTACATCCGTATCATTGTGGATTATTACTGCAGCGTTGCTCCCAAGCTCCATTGCACAGCGGCGTAAACCAATCGTTCGTGTTATATGCTCACCAACCTCAGCACTTCCAGTAAAACTATAGAAGTTGATATCGTTGTTTTGAAGGAGCCATTCCCCTGCTTTTGAACCAGAACCCAAGATGAGTTGTATGTGTTCAGGAGGGAATCCGGCTTCAAGGCAAAGCTCTACTAATTTAGAAACAGCCAGGGGAGTCCTCTGTGTTGGTTTTATAATAACGGTATTTCCAGCAGCAATAGCCGGTGCTATTTTCGCTATGGAGAGGCTTATAGGATAGTTAAACGGACTAATGGCGCAGACGATCCCTACAGGAACCCGAATCGTGAAAGCCAGGCGATTTTCAGAACCCGGGTTGGCATCAATGGGGACCATTTCTCCGGCTATACGTTTAGCTTCTTCTGCAATATTTTCACAGTTTCCAGCGACCCCTGCCGCTTCCGTTCTTGCTTCGGCGATAGGCTTACCGACTTCATGGGATAAAAGTTGTGCAATAGTTTCTTTTTGTTCACGAACTAATTTACCGAGCTTTGAAAGTATTTCATACCTCTCTCGTGGGCTTAGTTTGGTTTTTTCAAAAGAACGCCGGGCTGACTGCACTGCAGCATCTACCTGTTCCTTTGTTGCCTGCGCTACTGTGGCAAACGGCTTTCCTGTATACCGATCTGTTACTGTAAAATGCTCAGGCGAATCTACCCACTTACCGCCGATATAGAGCTTATAATGATCCATGGTTTCATCCTCCTATTTCTTCTTTAGATGATCCGGGAGTGGGGGCGCGTATGCCCAGACGAGTTTCAAGGGAACATCCCCTTTGTTGATTATCTCATGTTCAACACCCCGGGGAGAGAAAATAGCTGTTCCCGGAAGTAATTCGTACTCTTTTCCTTCTGCTCTAAGGACTCCATTGCCCTGAATGATATACATTGCTTCTTCTGAATCTGTGTGAGAATGAAGGGGAATTCTGCTATTTACTTCTGTAATATTTACTCCCATAGAGATCTGTGTGGATCCTACTGTATGTTCGCAGATTAGGGTTTTGGATACTCTAGGAGGGTCTCTTCGAGTGCCGGCAATTTCGTCTTCAGATACGGTGAATTTTGTCATGATCTTTTCTCCTTTCGAGTGTTAAAATATGATTCATTTACTATCTGGCTCTACTTTTTCAGGTTCAAAGGCAACTTTCTTAAGAAACATCGCCTGAAAAACGAAAGATCCGATAATAATGATTAATATGCCCAGGCTTATAGGCCGTAAGATAAAGGAGGCAAGAAGACTGCTTATGGATCCAGTGTTTATCAATGCCTGACGGAAATTTAGTTCCATAATGGGTCCCAGTATGATTGCCAGAATGATTGGGCTTACAGGATATCCTGCACGCTCAAAGATGAACCCGATCACCCCAAAGCCAATCATAAAAAGAATATCTGATACACTATTCTGTAAAGCAAATGAACCAGTAATACAGAGTATGGAAATAAAGGGAATCAGAAACCAGATCGGTAAACGCAGCATTTTGAGCATTAGATTGCTTCCCAATATGCCGAACACATAGGTACTGATCATTCCTATTACGAGGAATATAATGATAAGCCTAAAATATTCGGGAGATTGTGACATGAAGTTTGGCCCCGGTATAAGACCGTGTAAGTAGAAGGAGCCGAGTATTACTGCAGTTACTGAATCGCCGGGAATACCCAGGGTCAACAGTGTTGTCACAGCTCCGCCAATAGCCGCTTTATTTGCCGTTTCAGGTGCGGCAACCCCTTCGTACGCGCCTTCTCCGAAAGGCCTGGAAGGTTTACGGACAAGCTGTTTTGTGAATCCATAAGCAACCAGTGCTCCAATATCCCCGCCCGTACCTGGAAGGACACCGATGATCCAGCCGATAATTGCCGACCAGCTCATGGGTTTAATGCATCTTTTGATGATGTTAAACTTTGGAAGCAGATCCTTCAGTTTGTATCGCTGGGTGGAGACAGCAAATCCCTGTTTGCTTGTAAGAAGACTAAAAACCTCTTTCATCCCGAATAGACCGATCATGGCTACTACATAGTGGATGCCTCCACTTAATAAGTCTATCCCGAACGTGAATCGCATCTTTCCTGTTATAGGATCCATCCCGATCATGCCGATAAAAAGCCCCACCAAACCGCTTATCAGTCCTTTAACTAAATTACCTTTGCTAAGGACTGCCACCAGACTTAACCCCCAGATTGTTATAAGAAAATATTCCTGGGAACCAAATTTAAGTGCAAAGTTGCAGATTACGGGACCTAATACTCCAAGAAGAAGTATTCCAAACATCCCTCCAATTACATTTACAAAGAGAGACAAACCAATGGCATTGCCTGCTTCTCCTTTCTTATTCAGGGGATATCCGTCGAAAATGGTAGCTACCGCTGCAGCAGTTCCCGGAATATTCATAGTTATGGCACTTAAAGCCCCGCCGCTTACTCCTCCTGCAAAGGCCCCCAGAATAAAGGCGAGAGCTTGCTGCATAGGCCACCCAAATGTTAAAGACACAATCAATACAACTGTCATGGTGACTGTAAGACCCGGCATCGCGCCCATGATTAATCCAATAATGGATCCGATCATTACATATAAAACTGTGATTATTGTCACTTGTGTATCCTTTCTTTTTACGGAAGCATTATTTGAAATACACCATTAAATACAAAATATAGGGCAGGGACAGTGATCAATCCTGCTATTCCTGCAAGCGTGAACCTTCTTATGAAACTTTTTATGTTCGTATTCAGAAGAATCATTTCTAGTACCATAAAGATGAAGGAACCTACTAAGAAATGAAAGTATGGAAGCAAAAGAACAAAAATAATATTTATTGCAGTGAACAGTACGACTATTTCAAATTGCTTTATTACATCTTCTTTTGGTTTCATCTGTAAGTTTTCTTCTGTAGACTTCATAGCATAACGTTTTATCTTTGTTTCATTGGCTATATTTGTTCCAATCAATACAGCTAACACCAACAGTACAAGAAATGGGAAGATGATAGGAGAATCAACGGAAAATAGTTTAACATTCTTCACAAATATGAATTCTGCAATGTTGAGTAACATTGCCATTAAAACTGCAATGGTAAGTATGTTAGCCAGCAATCGTGTGGTTTTTTCCATAGCAATCTACTTCCTTAATATCAGTCTTTCTCTAAAATTGAACTCTGAGGGCAGACATTCATGCATGAATAACACTCAATGCATACATCCGCATCTATTGTTGCTTTCTGGCTATCTGAATCAATTACTATCGCCCCCGTGGAACATACCGCTGTACAGTTGGCGCATCCAATGCACTTTGATGTGTCAACAAACAACACACAACACCTCCCAGCATGTATAAGTATGATCGTTACCGCCGGTCTTCCTTCTATCTTATAGGCTGCTGTGGAAGACCGGCTACCCCTAAACCGTTACTGTGTTATGGCTTGGGGATTCCAAATTTTTCAGGAGAATTCTCTGCTCCTCCTACCTCATACATCAACCAGGCAGATTTGGAAGTCCATTTATTGAGGTATTTAATCGCCTCTTCACCGCTGTAATCGATCTGAGGGAGATACAGTTTTTTGCAGTATTCGGACCATCGTGGATCCTTGATCGCTTCATCCATCTTATCTTTCAGGATTTTCACAATCGCCTCCGGAGTTCCTTTCGGAGCGAAAAGACCAAAGTAAGGCCCATAGGGAACATAGGGAGCTAATTTAGGCTCGATCTTTCCAATAGGTGGAATATTCAGTCCTTCAAGCGGTTCGTTTGTGAAAGAAGCAAGGATTTTTAGTTTACCCGCATGATAATTTGAGACCATTCCCTGAATCATCTCGATTGTGGCATCTACCTGTCCACCCATAACAGCTGTTACAGCAGGCCCACCTCCTTGATAGGGTACGAAGGTAAACTTACAGCCTAGTACTTTCGTTAGAAGGAGTCCAGAGATATGCGGTACTGTTCCGGGTCCTGCTGTTCCAATCCGTAATTCTCCCTGATGTGCCTGGGCATACGCAATAAACTCTTGTGCTGAATTAAACCTGGAATTGGGAGGTACGGCTAAAACAGGAACCGCCTCACAGACAAGCTTGATGGGAATAAAATCTCGAACAGGTGACAGGTCCATGGTTCCCATCGTCTGCCACATAGACATAATTTCAGATCCCATAAAGAGGGTATATCCATCGGCAGGCTGCTTCAGGACATAGGAAGCCGCCGTAGCACTGGAGGCTCCGGGCATATTGGTGATTCCAATGCCTACACCGAGTTTTTCCTGCAGTATCGGGATGATGCCCCGAGCGATTACATCGGTTGGGCCTCCGGCTCCGAATCCAACCAGCACATTGATTGCTCGGGTTGGATACTTTACCTCTTCTTTCTGCCCCGTGCTCCATACGGAAACAGTGATGCACAGCAAAAGTATGAACACAGTGAACACAAAACTGTTTTTTCTCATTTCTCTCTCCTTTTAAAGGAATTTTGTGTTTCGTAAGAACCAACGGTTCTTAAAATGCCCTCTCCTTAGATATACATCCTACCGGGATCGATAACAGTACGAAGGAGATGTATCTCCTCCTCAGTTGGTTCGTCCGTATTCTTGATCCGACCATCGATTGATATCTGGGCTCCTGTGTTTTCAATAACTTCTCTAGGGGATACTCCGGGATGAATAGATTCAACTTGAATTGTCCGTTTCGCATTAAAACTAAATACACAGAGATTCGTGATGACTTTCATTTCTTCACAAGGAGGCAGCCCTTCTTCTTCACGGCTTTTGTCTCCCTTGAAATAGCCTATGGTGGTAAGATAATCCAATTGATCTACAATTTTCCGTTTCTCATGCTTCATGATGACGTAGATTTTTTTTGCAAAGGAAGCTATATCGGCTGCACCGCCAGAGCCGGTAAAATGTCTAAATCCATTTTCCGTTTTGGTAAGGGTAGAGTTGATGTTACCATACCGATCGATCTGAAGGCCGCCGAGAAACCCTACGTCTACATGACCGGACTGAAGGATCATCCCCAGGGTTCCGATGAATCCGGTATAGTAATCAGCCCGGTACCAATACCGGGGATCTGCCAGACCTACACCGGGGTCTTCTGTTTCGGGGTTAGTAACCCCGATTTCATAGATGATAGTTATGTTCGGAGCATGGGTTCTTTTGGCCAGGAGGGTCGCTATCTGGGGAAGTCCCAGACCGACAACGATGTTTTGCCCGTCTATTAAAAGGCGGGAAGCGGTTACCGTCATCAGCTCATTGGTCGTATACGGCGCATCTGTTTTCATACTGCTACCTCAATACTTCTTATAGCCAAATACAGGATCGGCTTTAATATCCGCCATACGTTTTAAGCCCCCAACCTGTTCCAGGAATTCGTAATGGGTCTTTGTTCCAAAGATGTACTTTTTGAGGAACTCATCAAAAGTCTCTTGCTTTTTATTCACTTCGGCGTACATAGAAATAAAATCCCCATCGTAATCGTACTCTTTGAATAAGGAAGTGGGAAAAGCCCCAAAGGGAATACGAGCAATTGCATAGGTATAGATATTCGGTACCTTCACTAACTCAGGGTTTCGTTTAACAAACTCGTTGGACACGATTTGTTCAACCGTAACAATGAGTTTCTTTGCAGACTTTGCCAGTTCTTCGTCCCAGATGGGCCCTTTAAGGATAATGTTTCCTCGTTCATCTGCTGCATGGGCATGCAGTACGGCATACTCTGGCTGAAGCTTCTGCAGTACCACGGTTTTCTCTCCGGTAAACGGACAGGTGCCTAACGCAACCGGTGCACCCTTTGCAAGAAGATTCTTTAGAATATCCGTTCCTAACAGTGTCTTTGTAGGAATAAAGGGAATACCGCTGCATCCTGCAAGGAACCGCATGGAGAGGCTTAAGCCGCTGTATTCGAATATCCGCACACTGTTTTTTTCTAGGGCTTCATTT
>JAGODW010000098.1 GCA_017998025.1 Spirochaetales bacterium | reverse complement strand
ACCGTATGTAAAGAAACGAGAAATAGGATGAAGCTGGTACTATAGAGAAGAGCCCTGGAGTCAAAGATATGTGCTGGAGAAATAAGCTTGCTAAAGTAAGCGATATTTTTCCATAGGATAGAAAGTACACGGGGCTCTTTCCGGGATATACGCTCGTGAAGGGAGAGGTTTTCCCCGGTCTGCAAAATATGAACGGCATTGGTTTCCGGGTCGTAGAGAGCTTCGGGAAATACTTTGAGCCTCTCCTTTTGGTTTGGAGAAAATACTAGAATAGGTTTTAGTACCCACTCCTGGGGGGTCCCAACCCATACGTATTTCCCTGAAGCGTAGAAGATCGTATCGGGTGTAGCGATGCGATAGGGACGGGCACTTTTATCTGTATACGATACGTGGATGAACTGCAAAGTAAAAAGGGATCCATACAGGAAGAGCGTTCCGATAAATAGTAAGACGAGCTGTGGAAAAAGTGGTGAACGCATGCGTAAGAGAGATAGATGAACGGTAAGCAAACCAAGGATTACAGAACCTACAAGAAGAGGCTTCCAGAGAGAAACAAGACGTCCCAAAAAGTACCAGGCCCCTTTCTGCGGACCCTCAGCGATAAGTATCGGTACAGAAAGGAGATTTAGCAGAAGAAAAAAGATAAAGATAGAGATTAAAAAGCGTATTGCAAGTTTCAAAGTTGAATTCACAGATGTAATGGTACCATGGCGTCGCTACTAATGCAATGTAAAACAGATAGGTCGTATTATCCACAAGTTATTCACATCCTTTAATAAGCAATTAATAGGCCAACTCCAACACCGAATGCTATTGACTTATAAAGTATTTTTTATCTTATTGTAATATAAAGAGTTGAATACGCTCTGTATGGGGAAGGCTTTATCCTTCTCAAATTATCAGCTGACTACCAACAAATTATCCACAGGTTTTGCACATTTTGAGTTATTGATCAATCCAGAGGAGGTACCCATATCCACGAAAAGAGTGGATGGGGTTGAAGCCGGGAGAGACGGCTGTTTCACTCTGGAGGCAGGTGAGAATTTTCTTTCGGAGTCGTGAGATATGGATATCGATAATCCGGGAACGGAGGGATCGGGACCGATGGGGTACAAGAGACTCCAGAAAGGATCTAGGGACAATAGAACCATTAGATTTTTTTAAAGCATCCAGTAAACGGAACTCATGATATGTTATGGGAACGGAAAGGGTGCTTGTTTGCAACTCCGTAGAAGTAACCTGTATCCGAACACCGTGGATAAGTATCCATTTGGGAGGTAAAAACCGGATGGCCCGAAAGAATAATTCTTCCGGGTACCAGGGGTCTACAAGATAATCGGCGCATCCTTGCAGAAAGCCTATAGGCATGGATTCGAGAGGCCCATATAGTATAAGAGAATGCCCGGAACTGATGGGCGTATAATCCCTATTCGTTGAGTATGGCAGAACCAGGACATCGTACCCATGGAAGGATTGAGGCAGCTGGGGAAGGGTTGTAAAAGAAAGAGAGGGGAACTGGGTTTTCCCGACGATATCAATTTGTGCCTGCAGAGAAGGATCAGGAGAAACAAATAACAGAGAACCGTTGATTGAATCAGTTTTTTTCTTCAAGGAGCTTACGTTTTAACTCTGCTAATAACCGATCGGCATCCTCGTTTTGCACGGATTGCTCCAGTTCTTTGAACCGTGCTGCCAGATTTGAATCAGAAAGGCTCATCTCCATCTCATTGAGAGCCTCAACTTCTACTTCCATTTGATCCACTTTGGATGCTAACCGTTCAAAGGCTTCAAAAGAGGATGTATCGCTAACAGTCCCCAGGGTTTCCTGCATCCGTTTTGCAGCTTCAGCCCGTTTAGCCCGTGCGATGAGAATATTTTTCTTTCGCTGAGCTTCCTCTAACTTCTTTTGGAGGTCGAGGAGGGAGTACTTAAGTCGTTCTACCGCTTCGTGCTGTGCATCTAAAAGATTTTTCTGTTGAAGGATCATTCCTTCAAGTTCTTGTTTTTTTAAGAGGGCTTCTCTGGCTAAATCATCCCGTTTTTCCTGAACGGCAAGGATTGCCTTTCGTTCCCATTCTTTCGCTTGCTCTAAAGAAGCTGTAAGCTGCCGTTCCAATTGTTTCTCATCTGCGATTGCTGCGGCAACGCTCTTTTTTGCGTCCAGGAGCTGTTTATTCATTTCCATGAGAAGCTGGTTCAGCATTTTTTCCGGTTGCTCTGCCCGGGATAGGAGGTGATTTAATTGTGAGGAGACTACCCTTCTGAACCGCTGAAATAATCCCATACTGGATTATCCTAGAAATACCTGGCCATTATTATCAATAGCAAGAATTGTCTTACATTCTGAACAGCGAAACCTACCTGCCTTCACGGCTTTCAGTTTTTTTGAACAAATGGGGCATTTAAAGATTTTGGGAAACACCTCTGATTCAACCTTTGTTCCCCCTTTGGTAAAAAATTCTATCGCTTCATCCAGATTGTCCTTAATATTAAAAAACTGGGAAAATCCTAACAGTTGAAATACTTCGTAAACTTTTGGTTGGATTTCCAGGAGAACTAGATCGCCTCCCCGCGGTTTTACAGCTTTTAAGAATGCGGTGAAGGATCCGATACCGGTACTGGAGACATAGTTTAATCCGCTACAGTGAAAAATCAATCGAATAAATCCTGATTCTATAGCGCGGTTGACCCGTTTTTGAAAGAAGTTGGAATTATAGGTATCGATGTAGCCGGTTAGATAGAGGATTAAGCACCCATCGATGGAATCCACTTTTTGAAGACGAATTTTTAAACTTTCGTCTTTTTCTTCATCAAATCCGGGTACAATTTCATTATTGTTCATAGCACCCCTTCGATTGCGAACTTTTTCTATAGCCTTCAGAAAACTTATCTTTAATAGTATCCATCGCTTTCAGTTTTGTCAAATATATCCTAGTATCGGCAATAGTAACAGGAGGTATTACCTTTTACAAGCTTGACTTTTTCTTTTTCGGGAAGATAATTAAGGCGTGAGAAAGAAACGGGTATGTAGTTTCCTTCTGCTTATTCTTCCCCTATCCCTATTTTCTTTGGAACCGGATGCTCTTCTTAAGGTATTAGATGTGTCTCTCGATCTTAAAGGAATCGTTCGGCTGGTAGAATCCCCCCATTTCCATCCGTCCTCCTATAAAAAGTACGTCCTGTTTGATGGTTCGATATCGGCAATTACTGTTTTAGAGTCGGATCCAGAACAATTTACTGCGGAACTCGAAGTAGTGAATGGAGAATGGGAGGGAACGGAACAAATCCATCTATACCGGGCGTTTGTATACGTTCAAGGTCCAGAGTATGCATCTGTACTATCCTCTACTATTCAGCTGAACGATGCTGTAATTATTGTGGGAAGTATTGAGGAAGTATACACGGATG
Organism: Spirochaetales bacterium; assembly: GCA_017998025.1. Lineage (GTDB taxonomy): Bacteria > Spirochaetota > Spirochaetia > DTKZ01 > DTKZ01 > DTKZ01. The sequence goes on along the minus strand of JAGODW010000098.1, from coordinate 2,741 downwards.
AACAGGGGAATCGGTACCCTATTCTCCTGGCGGTTGCTATCCGGAAAATTCGTGGTTGAGTAAAAATTGAGTTAAAAAAAGGTAATTAACTCGGGCCCGATATCTGGGGTCTCGGTTAAATGGATTGCTCTTTCAATTACATGCTTCAATTCTCGTACATTACCCGGCCAATCATGTTCCAGTAGTTTTTTTAAAGCTCCTTCCTTGAAATAGAGATCAGAGGATAATGGACTCTTTTCACTCTGGGTATGGAGAAAATGGTAAGCCAGAAGGGGAATGTCTTCCTTTCGTTCTCGTAGGGGGGGAATAGAGATGCGAAAAACATTCAATCGGTAATAGAGGTCGCGACGGAAATTTCCTGATTCAGTTGCATGCACCAGATCTTGATTGGTTGCAGCAATGATGCGGATATCTATTTTTTTACTTCTGGAAGATCCGACAGGCCGGATTTCTTTATCTTCCAGTACCCGCAGGAGTTTCACCTGAACCCGGGGTGTAAGTTCTCCTATCTCGTCCAGAAAAAGAGTCCCCTTATGGGCAGATTCGAAAATTCCCTGTCGATCGGTTGCATCGGTAAACGCTCCCCGTTCAGTTCCAAAAAGTTCTGATTCGAAGAGAGAATCGGGTATAGTGCTGCAGTTTACAGCCAGGAAAGGTCCTTCTTTGCGTTTGGATGTTTCATGCAATGCTTGTGCAATTAACTCTTTCCCTGTACCGCTCTCACCGGTTATTAAAACAGTACTGTCGGAAGGGCCGTACTTTTTTATCTGCTGCCGAATGTTCTGAATAGCGCTGGATCTTCCCACTAAGCCGAATTCTCCCACGTGTTGAAAAAATCTTGCAGGAGCTTCTGCGTCTATGGAGGGGTGGAGATGAAAGTCTGTATCCCGTTGCACATATTTTTGAAGAATTCGACGTAATGTGTCGGACGTATACGGTTTAACCAGATATTCTTCTGCTCCGGCTTTTACCGCCTCAACGATCATATCCGGATCATCATACCCGGAAACCATAATAAATACGGTTCCGTTTTCCTCTTTCCGTAACAGTTTTAAGAGTTCAATGCCGTCGATGTCTGGTAACACAATATCCAGTAGTACGATTTGTGGTTTTTTTTGTGCATACGCAGCAAGAGCTTCATTTCCGGTATAACAGGAGTGTAGTTCAAAGTAAGGAGGTAGCGTTAAGTTTAAAATTGCGTGATCTCGTGGCTCATCATCTACAAAAAGTATCTTCCACATGGATTGCTACACCTGAACTTATTATAAAAAGGGGGGTATCAAATTGCAAATGGAAGGCCCGATAACGGTTTGATTTTTTTATCTCCATTCTTTATAATGAAAGGTGGAGATGAAAGAGGGAATGTTTGTCGAGGCGGAAATTTGGACGGTAGCCCATACCGAACAGGGAAATGCCGTTCTGGTAAAACCGGTGGGGTCGGAATTAGCCGTTCCCATATTTATTGGTCAGCTCGAAGCCCATTCAATCCTTATAGGGCTGGGAGGGGTTCCGATGCCCAGACCGCTGACGCATGATCTATTCATCTCTCTTCTGGAGAAGCTGGGTGTAACCCTGGAAAAAGTAGAGATAACGGAACTGAAAGAAGGGACTTTTTACGCCAGACTCCTTCTGAAGCAGGGCTTGAAGAAGTATGTAATCGATTCCCGGCCTTCAGATGCGTTAGGGCTCGCTGTCCGGGTTAAGTGTCCCATATTTATTGCGGAACAGGTTATTGCAGAGGCCGGAGTCTCGATAAAACTGGTTACCGAAGAGGAAACGAAAGAAAAAGAGAAAAGCCCTAGTCCAAGGGAACTGGAAGTAACCCGCTTAAAAGAAGAGTTACAAAAAGCAATCGATGCGGAGAATTACGAAGATGCAGCCCGTATCCGGGATCGACTTCGTGATCTCGGAGAAAATTAACTTCTCTCTGTAAACCAGCATCCGGGAGGCGCACCATGAGATTTTCCGGTTTTTCAAAGTACGAAAGTGGAGTTATCCTCCCGGTTTCTTCCCTTCGCAGCAGGAAAAGTTTTGGGATAGGTGAGTTCTCAGATCTACCCCTCCTGGGAGCCTGGTGTGCTAAGGCAGGATTTCGGTTTATTCAGATTCTTCCTATGAACGATACGGGAACGCAAAGTTCCCCCTACAGCGCTTTAAGTGCGTTTGCCCTTCATCCGGTGTATATCCGGCTTCAAGAACTGCCGGAGTTTGATCCAGAGCTACTGCCCCAGCTGGAGTCGGAACGGACCCGGTTAGAGGCTTTACAACGGATACCGTTTCCAGAAGTGGTCACGATCAAAGAACAGTTTCTACGTACAGTCTTTTCCCGCCATCGTACGGAGATTCAATCCTCCCCGGAGATAGCCCGCTGGATAGACTCAAACCCCTGGATAGTGCCCTACGCTGAGTTTCGGTCGCAGAAGAAAGATCTACTTTTTTATGCCTGGGTTCAGTTTCGGGCCGAGGAACAGTTTGTTCAGGCAGCCCGGAACCTGGATCGAATGGGGATCTGTCTAAAAGGGGATTTACCGATCCTCATGAGCGAACATTCGGCTGATGTATGGGCGTTTCCCCACTTTTTTCGGAAAGAACTAAGGGCCGGGGCGCCACCGGACATGTTTTCAGAGACAGGTCAGAACTGGGGATTCCCCATCTATAATTGGGAAACCTTAGAGAAGGAAGGGTATCAATGGTGGAAGGATCGATTGAAGAGGGCGGATCTTTTTTACCATGCCTATCGG
>JAGODW010000097.1 GCA_017998025.1 Spirochaetales bacterium | reverse complement strand
GAAGTGATGGATGCTCTCCCATTTTTACAGGATCAACTGAAAACAGGTGATATATTGATTACATTAGGGGCTGGGGATAACTTCCGGCTGTCCCATAAACTGTACGAAATATTCCAGAATCGGAGAAGAGCTTCATGAAAAGCATGACAGGATACGGTTATAGGGAACGGGGCGGGGAAAAGTTTTACTTTACCGTTGAAGTGAAATCCTACAATAATCGTTTCCTCGATCTGTACGTGAATCTACCCGTCAGTCTAACGCCTCTAGAACCCCGGATTCGGGAGTACCTGAATCAGCGGATCGAACGGGGAAAGGTGGAAGCATACATTAAGCTAAAGGAACTCCAGGAAGAAACTATCGTTTCGGTGGATCCAGGGGTTGTAAAAGGGTATCTCCAGGCACTACGAACCCTTGCATCCTACACGGATGCCCCGGAAGAGATTCGATTATCTCATCTGTTACGGATAGAGGGGATCCTGAAGGTAGATAAAAGTCGGGATCTCGAAGAGTACTGGAAGGAGCTATTCCCTTTACTGGAAGAAACCTGTGCTATCTACGATGAGTCGCGCCTCCGGGAGGGGCAGGCCCTCGCTCAGGATATTGAGAGACTTTTAAATCGAATCGAAGAGGAACTCTCTCAGGTAGAACAGTACCTGCCGGAAATCGAAAAGTTCTATACGGAGACCATCCGAAACCGGATGAAAGAATTACTGGAAGACAGAGTGGATGAATCCCGTATAGTGACTGAAGTGGCTTTGCTCCTGGTAAAATACTCCATTACAGAAGAGATTGTTCGGTTACGGTCCCATATTGCCGGATTTCGGGATACCGCATGCCAGGAAGGAGGAATAGGTAAGAGGCTGGATTTTCTCTGTCAGGAAATGAACCGGGAGATCAACACGATCGGCTCCAAAAACATTCTGGCACAAATCACTCGATGTGTGGTGAATATGAAGGATGCGCTGGAAGATATTCGAGAACAAATCAGGAATATCGAATGAAGGTAAAACCGGGAATCAAGATCGCTATATCGGGAAAGAGTGGATGCGGGAACTCAACGGTAAGCCGGTTGACTGCAGAGAGGCTGGGGCTGCGGATGATCAACTATACGTTTCATACGGTTGCACAGGAAAAGGGAATCGATTTTCATACTCTCTGCAAACTGGCTGAGACGGATCCAGGCTGGGACTTTCTGGTAGACACCCGACAGAAGGAACTTGCACAGGAAGGGAACTGTGTATTGGGTTCCCGGCTTGCCGTATGGCTTCTCTCCGATGCGGACTTGAAGGTATTTCTCGATGCTCCGCTGGAAGTACGGGCACAGCGAATTTGCAATCGGGAAGGAGGGGACTACAACCGCATTCTTGAAGAAACGCGGCAGCGGGATAAACGGGATCATGAACGGTTTCTGAAACTCTACAATATAGACAACAATCAATACCAGTTCGTGGATCTTATCATTGATACCACGAATCTAACCCCGGAGGAAATCGTAGACCGGATCGTAGAACGGGCCTTACAGATCCCGGGAGGGGAGAAATGAATCTCGATCTGAAGCGTCTCTTGGATCCTAAGACAGTAGCGGTAATCGGGGCTTCTTCCAAAGAGCAAAGCATTGGAGGAATTATTCTAAAGGAATTAACCCGATCCCACTGCCTCCTCTATCCGGTCAACCCAAAGTACCAGGCTCTTCGAGGGATGCGGTGCTATGCCTCTGTACTGGATATTCCGGACTCTCTTGATCTTGCCGTTATTACAGTGCCTGCGCCAGTGGTTCCTCCTGTTCTGGAAGAGTGCGGCAAGAAAGGAATCCCCTATGCGGTGGTAATTGCAGGAGGTTTTGGGGAAACAGGGGATGAAGGGAAGTCTCTTGAGGAACAGGTAGTAGAGATTGCCCGCAGGTATGGGATACGAATTCTCGGCCCCAACACCCTGGGAATCTTTTTTCCAGAAAGATCTTTTGACACGATCTTTGTCGAGCACGGAGATAAATCCCTTGCCGGAGGGGGAGGGGTTGCCGTTATTTCCCAGAGCGGGTCTGTAGGAATCGAAGCGCTGGGACTTGCCAGCAACATTGGATTTGGGCTTCGAACATTCGTGGGCCTGGGGAACAAGTGTGATCTGGATGAACTGGATTTCCTGACCTACTTTGCAGAAGAACCAGGGACATCCTGCATCGCCTTCTATCTGGAGAACGTGAACAAGGGGAGGGAGTTCCTTGCCCAGGCTCGAAAGGTAAGCCGTAAGAAACCGATTGTAGGATTGAAGGCCGGGAGAACCGTAACCGGTGCCTCGGCAGTAAGCTCCCATACGGGACGGCTTGCCGGTTCTGATCTGGTAGTGGAGGGAGCCCTTCGCCAGCATGGGATTCTACGGGTACAGGACGATGAGGAACTTACCGATGCATCCCGGGTCCTGGAAAAATGCCCCCTTCCACGGGGAAATAGGGTAGCAGTCGTAAGCCCTGCAGGGGGGTATGGGGTAATCTGTGCCGATTATATTGAAACTCCTAATCGGAGGGCCGCTTTACAGATGGCCAGGCTTCTCCCGGAAACGGAACAACAGATTCGGGAGGCTACTTTTCCCTTTGCCTCCTGTCATAATCCGGTAGATATTACGGCCAGCGCTTCCAGTGCCATGTATGGAGGTGCTATGGAAGCTATTCTGGCGGATCCCGGGGTAGATATCTTGATTTGCCTCGTCTTCTGGAGTCCTCCGGGAATTGAGAATGACCTTCTCGATATCATTGCCACCCGGGTTCAGAACTCAGAAAAGCCAGTTTTGATCTTCACTACCTATGGCCCCTTTACGGATAAGTATCTGCTGGAATTCTGGAAACGGGATGTAGTAGGATTTCCCTCCTTAAAACGCACGGTGGAGGCGGCTCGATTCCTTGTAGATCGCCAGGAAATGCTTACGGTTTACGATGAGGAGAGTGCACAGGAGAATATTCGCCCAACGCCTGGGAACCATGTAACGGAGAAACGGACAGTCCTGGAAACCTGGTGTTCGACACTTCGACATCCAGGGAAACCGGACGAGTATGAAGTAAAAAAGCTCCTTGCGCAATTTGGAATCCCGGTTCCAGGGGGAAGTAGGATTATTCCCCCGGAAAAACTAAACACTGGGAGGGATTCCCTTAACTTTCCTGTGGTGGTTAAGGTGTGTTCACCGCAGATTCTCCATAAAACCGATGCAGGCGGAATCAGGACAGGAGTTGGCCGGGAAGAACTGGATTCTGTTCTGGAAGAATTTGCTCACCGATTTCCGGGAGAACCTCTTCTGGTGGAAGAGCAGGTGCGGTACCTTCCTCCGGAAATGATCATTGGGGGTCTGGAAGATCCTCTCCTGGGACCTGCGGTGGTTGTAGGGGCTGGAGGAATCCTGACCGAGCTGTACCAGGATGTCTCAAGCCGTCTCTGTCCGTGTACCCCCTTAGAAGCCCGAAGGATGATTCGTGAACTTCGCCTGGCACCTCTGTTTCAGGGATTTCGAAACCTCGGATTTACGGAAGATTCCTTTACAGAACTCATCGTAGCCGTGGCAGAACTCCTCTCAGCAGGGGGGGGAATCCTGAATCAGATGGACTTAAATCCTGTAGTTTTTACCCCGGAAGGCTGGATTGTGCTGGATGCAAAAACTGTGCTGACGGGGAGGTGAGGAGAGAATCAGCATGAGAAGATGGATGTTAGGATTGTTTGTATCCCTGGGGATGATACTTGTCATAGGATGTGAAAAGAAAAGATCCGATGGGCCGGAACGTTCGGCAGAGAAACCGGTGGTGGTAGAGAAACCCGTGGTAGCGGTGAGCATTCTCCCCCAGAGGTACTTTGTCCATAGAATAGGGGGAGACCTCTGTACCACCGTTGTACTGGTGGGGCCCGGTCAAAGCCCCCACTCGTACGAACCTACTCCCCGGCAGATGGAGGAACTATCCCGGGCGAAAGTATGGATCCTTTCTGGAACAGATTTTGAGCTATCCCTGCGGCCAAAGATTGCTGCCCTCTATCCTGGCTTAAAGATTGTTGATGGGACTGAAGGGGTGCAGTTTCGGAAATTAGAGGCCCATGAGGATGAAGAAGAATCCCATGAGCAAGGTACCCCTCCCCATGACTCGAATATCGATCGGCACACCTGGCTGGGGAAGGAGCCTGCCTTGATCCTGGCGTGGCATATACGGGACACGTTGATAGGTATCCTTCCTGCGCATAGGGATATCCTTGAAAAAAATTATCAGTCTCTGGTAAAAGAAATTGAGGAAGAGTTTAGCCGGTTAAGCAAGGAGCTTGCTCCTTTAAAAGGGCAGAAAGTCTATGTGTACCACCCGGCCTTCGGGTATTTCCTTGATACGTTTGGCATCCTGCAGGAGGCGGTAGAAACAGGAGGGAAAGAACCCAGCTCCCGGGTCCTTTCAGAACTTATTAAGAGGGCACAGGAGGAAAGGGTTCGAGTCATCTTTGTACAGGCACAGTTTCCCCCCCAGGCAGCGAAAACTGTGGCGGATGCGGTAGGAGCCCGGGTGGTTCCTCTGGATCCACTGGCAGAGGATTGGCTTCAGAATATTCGGCGTATGGGGGAGGCTTTAAAGCAAGCCATTCCTGAGTAAATAAAGAGAAAGATATGGAAACCAAACCATCCCGCGAGATCGTTGTTCAGTTTAATTCTGTTTCCTTTGCATACGGCTCTTTCCTGGTGCTGGAGAACATCGGGTTCCACATCCACCGGGGGGAATTTATGGCGCTGGTAGGTCCCAATGGAGCAGGGAAATCTACTGTTCTGAAACTTCTCTTAGGCCTCGAGGCACCCCTTCGGGGAAGTATCCGGGTTCTGGGAGAATCGCCCCGGGATGCACGGGATCGGGTGGGGTATGTTCCACAGCATGCGGATTATGATCCCAGTTTTCCCATTTCCGTCCATGAAGTGGTAAAGATGGGCAGGCTGAAGGGATTCCGCAGGATCGATCCCAGGGATGAGGAAGCGGTGGATTGGGCTTTGAACCAGGTAGAGGTGAGGGAACTGGCTTCCCGGCCCTATGCGGCTCTGTCGGGAGGGGAACGCCGGAGAGTCCTGGTAGCTCGTGCTCTGGCAGCTCATCCGGAGATTCTCGTAATGGATGAGCCCACAACCAACATGGATACAGAAAGCGAAGCCCGGTTGTTTAAAACCCTGGGCGCTTTGAAAGGGAAAACAACGATTCTAATCGTAACCCATGATATGGAGTTTGTTTCAGCGCTAACAGATCGGGTTCTCTGTATAGGGAGGACAGGCAAAGACGGGAGGGCACATCTTCTGGTACAGCATCGTGCCCAGCGGGTATTTCCGGCGCCTGTGGAACTGTACGGAGGAGAGGTGCTTCGAGTCCTTCATGATGAGACGCTTCCTGAAAACAGTTGCTGCGCTGAACAGCCCGCTGAGCATGCTGAAAACCCGGAGGAAGGAAAATGAGAGGATTTGTAACAGCTCTTCTGGATCCATCCCTGCCTTTCCTCAGGAATGCATTTTTTGCCGGTATTTTAGCTTCTATTCTATTTGGTGTCCTCGGCGCAATTGTTACTGTAAAACGGATCGCAGGGCTTGCGGGAGCGATATCCCATGCCGTACTGGGGGGGATCGGGTTGGCCTTGTTTCTTTCCGCGCATCGGATTATTCCGGGCATCACCCCTCTGGAGGGTGCTATCGCTTTCGCCCTTGTCTCAGCCTTTATTATTGGGGGAGTTTCCCTCCGGGCAAAGCAGCGGGTAGATACGGTAATCAATGCGATCTGGGCTGTGGGTATGAGCTTAGGGGTTCTCTTTATGGCAAAGACGCCTGGGTATACGGATCCGATGAGCTACCTTTTCGGAAACATCTTGTTTATCTCCAGCCAGGACCTTCTGCTCCTGGCTATCCTTGATATCATTGTCGTTGTTCTCGCCTTCCGGTTCTATCCCCAGCTGGAAGCTTCGGCTTTTGACGAGGAGTTTGCCCGGGTACGAGGAATCCCGACAGAGTGGATATTCCTCGCAATTCTATCCCTCACCGCTGTTGCTGTTGTACTGCTTCAAACCTTTGTCGGCCTTGTCATGGTGATTGCCATGTTGACCCTTCGCGCAGGTACGGCTGCAAACCTGGCCCGAAATCTGGCACGGATGATGATACTGGGAACCGTGTTCTCTTTCTTTTTCTCTCTGGGAGGACTTGCCTTGAGCTGGACATA
>JAGODW010000096.1 GCA_017998025.1 Spirochaetales bacterium | reverse complement strand
GTATTTATTGGTTTGTCTGTGGCGGACTGTGTCACCCCTGAGATGCTAAAAACCATGGCGAAAAACCCCGTTGTTTTTGCGATGGCGAATCCGAACCCTGAGATCACCTATGAAGCTGCTATGGGAGCCCGGTCCGACCTTATTATGGCCACGGGTAGAAGTGACTATCCCAATCAGATTAACAATGTACTGGGATTCCCCTTTATCTTCCGCGGCGCCCTGGATGTACGATCCGTAAAGATATCGGAAGGGATGAAACTAGCCGCTTCTAAAGCACTGGCTGCTCTGGCCCGGGAGCCGATTCCTCCGGAAGTAAAAGCTGCCTATGGAGGACAGGACTTTAAATTCGGGCCCAATTATATAGTTCCGAAACCCTTTGATCCCCGGGTAATTGAATGGGAGGCCGTAGCAGTAGCGAAAGCCGCGTGCGAAGAGGGATTGGCGAAGTATCCCATTACAGATTGGGAAGGGTACCGAAAGAGTCTTCGGGATCGGATGGCCCGTTACTGGAAACTATAGGATTCTAAATTGTAGTATTTTACGGAATGAAGGTAGAGGCCGCCGGGGATATTTCCGCGAGGATACATTTCCAGACGGCCTTTTTTATTTTATGCATCTTATGCACCCTTCTTTGGATTCCCCCGCTTGTTTCCCTATCGGCTCTTCCGATATCATCCTTTTCATCATGACGCGATCAAGGAAAGAATTCTTTGAGGGCATGCGGAACATCAGCCCCCTGGTGCTGGGGGCAATTCCGTTTGGGATTATCTTTGGAACACTGGCAGTAAAGAATGGCCTTACCCCTGGCCAGACAATGGCCCTATCCCTCATCGTGTTCGCCGGCTCTGCACAATTCATTGCAGTAGGTCTGTTCGCTGCCGGAGCTGGATGGCAAATTTTATTGCTTACCACCTTTATCGTAAATCTTCGTCATATCCTCTATGCCGCAACTCTTGCCCCGAAAACGAAAACCCTTCCCGGTCCTGTCCGAGCCCTTATGGCCTTTCTCTTAACGGATGAGAGTTTTGCCGTTTCTGCGGGACGGTATATGTCGGAGAAAGACCCGGAGTATCGGCATTACTATTACTTCGGAGCCTCGCTTTTTATGTATGTAAACTGGCAGATCTTCTCTTTCGTAGGGGCGATGTTCGGAAAGGTCTTGCCGGGGGCAGCAGAATGGGGGTTGGATTTTGCGATGCCGGTTGCGTTTATTGGAATGCTGGTCCCTTACCTCCGGAGTATTTCCATGGGAATAGCCGCAGTATCTGCAGCTACGGTAGCGGTTGCCACCCTTGCCTGGCCTAATAAATTAGGACTTGTAGTCGCTTCTTTTACCGGGATCCTCCTGGGGTTTGGGGTAGAGCGGTTGAAAGGTATTCATAATAAAAGATTGACACCCTGAATGCCTATGGGTAGCATGTCCGCATGAAAGCTGTAGAAAAGGAGAAGCCTCCCGTATTTCCGTTCTCTGCCCTGGTGGGGCAAGAACTGATGAAGACAGCTTTAATCTTAAATGCGGTAGACCCTGGTATCGGCGGTGTGTTGATCCGGGGGCAGAAAGGAACGGGAAAAACTACGGCAGTACGTTCTCTTCAGGCGGTTCTTCCCCCCTTAACGGTAGTAAAAGGCTGCCCGTACCGTTGTTCACCCTGGGATCCTGCCCAAATGCATGGGGAATGCAGGGAACGGTTTGAAGCAGGAGAATCCCTCCCTGTAGAATCTATTCCGACTCCCCTGGTTAATCTTCCCCTTAATGCTACGGAGGATCGTATCGTAGGGACTCTCCAGCTGGAGGAAGCCCTCTCTAGAGGAGTTCGGAAATTTGAACCGGGTCTCCTCGCTTCTGCCCATCGGGGGATTCTCTATATTGATGAAGTAAATCTCCTGGATGATCACCTGGTAGATTTACTCCTGGATGCCGCGGCTACAGGGGTAAATACGGTAGAGCGGGAGGGGGTTTCGTACTCGCATCCGTCCCGGTTCATCTTGATAGGTACTATGAACCCGGAAGAAGGAGAACTTCGTCCTCAGTTCCTGGATCGGTTCGGTCTTTGTGTACAGGTAGCAACCCTTCCGAGTCGTGAAGAACGGAGGGAAATCGTAAAACGGCGGATCCAGTTCGAGGAAGATCCCCAGGGCTTTATGGATCAATGGAAAGGCCAGGAAGAAGTGTTGTCTCGCTGTATTGCCGAAGCCCGGGAACGTATCACCAGCTATAAGGCTGGAGAAGAAATCCTCGATGGTATTGTACGTATTGCCGAAGAGGCAGGCGCTGTAGGGCATCGGGCTGAGATTATTTTATTAAAAGCTGCCCGGGCTCTGGCAGCCTTTACTGCAGCACCTGAAATTCAATGGGATCACCTCCAGGAGGTGGCACGGATCGTTCTTCCCCATAGGATAGCACTGGGCCCCTTTCAGGATCCGGACAAAGTGATGGAACGGATAAACACCCTTACAGGGGGTGAACACCCGGGAACAGGGCCGAATGAAGGGGAAAGGGATCAGGAGGAAGCGGGAATGTATGAGGAAGAGTATGGGGTCGATCCCACGGTACTGGAAGAGATACAGGTTCCCGGAAGCGCTGCTGCGGGGAGTATCCTATTTGAATTCCTTAAAAAAAAACTCATCCCATCCTGATTCCTGGCCGGGATCTCCAATTTCAGGAACCGTTTGATCTAACGGTACTTCGGAGAAAACTGACGGGACATGGCCGCAAGAAATCCTGCCTGTTGTACGGACGATTTGGAAGGTATATCCGTGCCCGGATTCCCCGCGGGAGGGTAGGGGAGCTGTCGATCGATGCAACTCTGCGGGCTGCAGCGCTCCGAAAGATTTCCCTGGGGTACAGAGGAATACGGGTACAGATTCAGCGGGAGGATCTACGGGAAAAGGTACGGGCTATCTGGGGAAACCGGCTGGTGCTGTTTCTCGTAGATGCCTCTGATTCAATGGACGTTTCCCACCAGCTCGCCTCGGCCAAAGGGGCGGTTCTTCTCCTTCTTTCAGCAGCGTACGTACGCCGGGATCGAGTGGGAATGATCGTATTTCGGGATGAAAAAGCCCGGGTCCTGGTACCCCCTACCACAAGTGTCGATCTGGCCCGGGAAAAGCTTTTCTATCTTACTCCCGGGGGGGCGACACCCCTGGCTGATGGTCTTTACACCGCATGGCAGTTAGTTCGAAGCGAGCGGCTTAAGTATCCTGGCCGGGCGGTTGTGCTTATCATCCTATCAGACGGGGAAGGAAATGTTCCTCTTGTTCCGGGAGGGGATAGGGGAAAAGAGGTCGAAATCCTGGCTGAGTTGATCAGGAAAGAAAGAATCCACGTCGTGTTTGTAGATACGACTCCGGAGGGAAAGAGTTCTGCTGCACCCCGTGAACTTTCAACAATCCTGGGCGGTGAGTATAAACGGCTCCAGCGGGTGCATACTTCGGATCTGGTGGATATTGCTGTTCAAGAGTATCTGCAGCCTTAAATCTGCATCTGTAAAAAGGAAGGAGAAACATGCCTATCAAGCAGAAACATCCAAAAACGAACGTTATCCGGATTCTGGAAAACAAGAGAATCCCTCATCAAGTTCTTGTGTATGATCCCTCAGATGGAAGGATCGATGCTCTTTCGGTTGCGGGGAAACTGGGAGAAGCACCGGAAAATTTGTTCAAGACGCTGGTGGGAAGATCGGAAGAGGGGGTAGAGGTATTCTGTATACCGGGACCTGCGGAGCTGGATTTAAAAAAGGCAGCCAGGGCTGCCGGTGCAAAAAAGGTGGAACTGGTGGCTGTGAAGGAGCTTCAGCCCCTTACCGGGTATGTTCGGGGAGGATGCTCCCCCATCGGGATGAAAAAAGCGTACCCTCTCTATATCGATACTGCCTGTACCCAGCATGAGTATATCGTGATCAGCGGGGGTGCACTGGGAGTGCAGGTGCGGATATCCCCTCAGGATCTTCTGGCTCTTACCGGTGCAGTTCAAGCAAACCTATGTGTCTAACCTGTGCTGGAGGTAGAGAAGCTCCCCTTCCTTGGTGAGGGGAATAATTGTATCCCGGTAGAAATCGGCTACGACCGCTGCGTTTAGCTGTGTTCGAATTGGAGTGCGGATCGTGGCCTGGATTGTTTCTGCCTTCTGCCGTACCCGGGAAAGGATTTGATCTTCCACTTCTTTCCGTGTAAGGGCTTCCAGGAGGGAAGCCCGGTTCCCTTCTTTCAATACGGTTTGGAACATAGAAGGGTTAGACCGGTACTTTGCCTCACCTACATAGAAAGCTCCATAATGGATTCGGCGGGAAATAGCCTGTAGCGCGTACACATCGTGTTCGCAGCTCGAGCCATAGTGACCGTCATCCCCGGGTGAACAGATCCGGGGTAGAAGATCGAGATAGCTCTGCAGAATCTGTGGGGTAAGATTCACCCCGTCGAAGTCCCGGATGTGAAGGGGGGAATCAGGATCGATCCGCTGCCTTCGGGGAGGGGGAAGTTGTTTATTGAATGGCCTTTCTTCCGGTACATTAAACCGGCCAAAGAGGGAATCCATCTCTTCCTGGTACCGAAGACGGAGCTCAAATAGGCTGGCTGTTTCCCCGGGAAAACCACTTGCTCCAGGTTTATAAACCTCTTCGTTTCTCTTAAATTGAATCCGGTCGATCAATTTATAGATGATCGTCTCTTCCAACCCTTCCAGGAAAGCGGCAATTTCATTGAGTTTTATTTCTCCCATCTTCTCCTCAATCTATGCACGGGAACCAAACCGGGTCAAGGGAATTCGGATTTCCGTTATAGTTCACCACTATTTCTTCTCCGGGTTCGATCTTTCGGATGGCTATAAATTCTAAAAGCTGTGTTTCATAGTTGCGGCGATAGTATGCATTGGGTGTATAGGAATGATTGTAGAGGGAGCCGTACCCTAAAACAATAGCATTGATCCCTTCATCCCACCGGTAGTAGTAATCAGCGAGGGGAGTAGCGTCGATATGTCGGGCATCTTCCCCATCGTTAAATAGAAGAACCGGGCAGGATTCGAAGACTTCTCCTGCCTCGACCGTTTTGCCTGCAAACACTCCCCGTCCTTTTCCCGGAGATTCCGCTATATACAAGCAGGAGGAGGCGGAGTGGATGTCGGCACGAATACTTAACATACAATTTTAGGCTTTCTCCTATGCTACCAATCGAACGTGAGGTTTCCCTGACGATCAAAAGACAGTTCTTTAGGTTCTTCCAGAACCTGCATCTGGGAATTCCGGCGCGCTTCCTCTATTAAGGCCTCTGAAACCATGATCGTATCGATGTGAGAGGAGTTTTTGATCCGAACGATCTTTGGTTTTGATTTGTCGATTCCTGTACAGCAGAAAAGAGCCGCCTGAATGGCTTCCCTATCGCTTTTCAAAACCATGGGCATCTTTACTCCGCTCACTACTGTTGAGGTAAGGGCGTTGGGGTAGGTAGCATCAAAGTCTGTTTTATCAAAGGCTCGCTTGGTGGTAAAGTCTGCCATCCCTATACCGATGGCATTTCCATGAGTTTCATCCGAAAGATCGAGAATCACATACCGTTGAAATTCAGGCCCCCCTGTTGCATAGGGAGTGCAGTAGGTGCCTGTAATGTTGGGATCCGCCCCATCCCCGGAAAAGTTCTTTCCGATCTGGTCTACGATAAGAATATCGAATTTAGGAATAAGGATCTTCGGCATCAATTCCCGGGCGATCTTCAGAAGTTCTGCTTCTCGTTTTTTAAAGTGGTCGGGAAGAATCGCCTCAATAAGGCAGGTATTGTCAAAGGCGTTCTCTACAATTCCTACTCCGAAGAGGATATTAGCCTTTGACATGATAACATCCGCATATACTTCTACGTTATGAGCCATCCGGCCGAATCCCTCATCGTGGCAGCTCTCCGCGCCTTTCTGTTTCCCCATACCGATAACCATCATTTTAAGGAGACCGCTTTCCCAGGTTCCCCGGAATGCTGTATGGGGTTTTATCCGGCCTACTACTACAACTCCATCTGCTTCCGCAGCATTTTTGTCAATATAAACAGGTTTTCCTTCCGGTGTATGGCCTATTACAACGGTCTCCATGCTGGATTTAATCGGTACTCCCATGGTCTTTTCCGTAATCCCGTACCCTTCCAGCATTTCCCGCTGCCCTTCTGCTGTGGCGCCGCCGTGGCTCCCCATAGCGGGGAAAATAAAAGGTTTACCGCCGAGCTTCTGTATCTGTTTCACGATTTCT
>JAGODW010000095.1 GCA_017998025.1 Spirochaetales bacterium | reverse complement strand
AAGTAGAGGAGTTTGTGGCATACTTCAAGTATGAAAAGATTATTTTCCATTATCCTGATAGTATTCGGTTCGTTTCTCTGGGCCCAAGAACTTAGAGTAGATACAGAAGAAATACAGATTACACCCCGGGAGCCGATTGAGTTTGAAAATTACGAAGGAGTTCTAGAAAAGATCGAAACCCGGGATCAGATTCGTGGAATCGGCCGGTCGTTAGCTGGAAAAAGCGGCCGGTATTCTATCGGAAGATACACTATTATTCACGCGATAGACTCCCAAATTGCTACCGGCTTTGATGCAGATATTTTTATTCTGGAACCCACTGCATCGGTAGATCACATCAGGAATTTAAGATGGATTCTATCAAGTTATCTAGAAGAGGAGTTCGGTTATGGGAGAGCGGATGGGGACCTTTTAGCCGAGTTTATTACAATTTACAATGCCGTATACCGAAAGAATATCGCGTATTTTACAGAAAAATATAAACCTGTTGTTCTTTCCTACTTAGAGCCGGAAAAGGTTGGATTAGCGAGGAGTTACCGGGAATGGCCAGGTAAAACTCAAATCCTTATTCCCCTTTCCGCTCCACGAGAAAAAGGGCTCCTCAGTTTAGAGACAAGAGCCTTAACGGAAAGTCCTGTGATAGAGGATCTTCGACAGCGGGAAGACCGGGGTGTCGAACTGCGAAAAGAAATGATCGATCTAAAGGAAAGGCAAATAGAAGAAGAAGAGAAGGAATTAGCTCAGGAAAAATTAGCCCTTCAAGCTGCTAAAGAACAGATTGAGAAGGTAGAAAAAGAGGAAGTTCCCTCCGAAAAGCCTTCTGTACATGAAACAGCACCCAGCACACGACCTGAAACCGTGTCTACTGCTATAACTAGAGAGAGCGGGAAAGAATCTATAGCAGCCTCGAAGCAGATCGAGGAGGAGGAGAAGAAAGAAATCGCATCAAAAGAGGAGGAAATCCATACACGCGAACGTGAGCTAGAAGAAAGAAAAGCAGAAGTCCGCGAAGAACGAAAAGAGATCGCGAGGGATCAACAAGAGCTACTAGAAGCAAGCACTTTGCGTGAACAGAACCTTGTTCCTTTTATTCTTTTTGAAAAAGAGGGGGGTAGGATGGTCCTGGTACAGGCTGAGACAGGAGAAGTAGTCCTGAAGTCAACCGAGTATCCCCTGACAGTACCCTTCTATCAATCCTTTGGAACAGGATACCTCGTGGTAGCATCTCGTGGAGGGGTTGGAGGCAAATTGCTTCTATTAGACCCTACCACGTTAAAAGAGATTATTTCAGCCCGGGAAGAAACCTACGGGAAGGGGGTAGTGAAAGTTCTAAAAGAACAATGCTTTACCGTGATCCGAGAAGGAAATAGCTGGTACATTGGAAAGTATGATTCTTCCCTTGCCCTTTTGGAACGTTCAAGGATCCAGGTACTCCCGGAAACCTTTCTGGAAATACACGGATCATACCTCTATGTGCAAACGCCCGAAGGGAAGGTAGTACCTCTAAAATTAGAAGGGATGAAATAAAAAATACATTACGCGCTAGGTCTAGTTTTTTTCCGCTTAAAAAGTTTTCGGAGCCAATTTATAAATTTTTTCCATAATCGAACGAATAAATTGGGATTTCGTAATTTTTCCAGAGCAATAGAAGCCTCAGAAAGTTCTTCCAGAGAGAAATCCTTCCGCTGGACATTTTCTTCGAGTTCGATCTCCACTCTATCCAGATTCTCTGTACGATTCACTACCACTACAGGAATGGTTTTCCATCCCAACTGCCGGGCTGCCTCTAATCTTCGGTATCCAGCCAGGAGGGTGTTTTCCGAGTCGATAACAATGGGCTGCAGGAGCCCATATTTTCGCATGCTTTCCATAAGAGAAGATAAGTCTCCCACTGACTTTCGGATTCGTTTTCGCACTTTGATATCGTCAATTCGGACTTGCATTTCGATAGACCTCCCCGTCATTTCGTAGTTCTCTTAATCCAGTAAAGGATTGGTTTGCCCTTCCTTTTCTGTAGAAGGCTGTTGAGGAGGAGGAGACAGACGATAGTTTCCTCCCCCATTCCCCTGTCCTGAAAGAATATCTGGGTCGATTTGAAGGCCTACATTGGGAAGGGCATCATCCAGTCGAACCTCCTGGGGTATAATTGCTCTTCGTAATCGTTCTAGAGTTGCTTCATCTCGTTCTTTTTCAAACTCATGGAAGTCGTCAAATCGCTTCGGTTCCGTTCCGGCAATAAAGATTTCCTTTATGGTTTTTCCGGTATAGTTAGGAGGTGGAATCAGTCCGGAACGAGCCGTCACCGTCATTTCTACAATACCTTCTGGCCTGGGGAATTCCTTAGGGGGAAGATTCGTATGAATGTCTTTCATAAAACGAGCCCAGATAGGGCCTGGGACGGTAGCGCCTGTTTGGTTTACTCCTAAACTATTCCCCGGCTGATCGAATCCGAACCAGATAGCAGTTGTATAATAGGGGGAGAAGCCTACAGCCCAGATATCGGACCAGTTCTGAGTGGTTCCCGTTTTTCCTGCCATAGGCATGGTAAACCCATTTACCGTGTTTTTTGCATAGGCGAGAGTACCGAATTCAACAGTAGATTGCATCATGTTGGTCATAATGTAAGCGGTTTGCGGGCTTAGAATTTGGGTAGCCTTCCCCTTTTTTCGTTGTTCATTCCTTAGTTCCTTTTCCGGTTCAAGAATGATTTTTCCATTGCGATCCTCGATGTAGCGGATGGCAAGGGGTACTACCTCTTTCCCCTGGTTTGCAATCGTTGCAAAAGCCCGTGCCATTTGCAACGGAGAAACACTAATGATCCCTAACCCTAAAGGATACTTACGGGGAAACGTTCTCTCGATCTGGTTTGGATCCTCTATTCCCAGTAGAGCCGATGCTGTTTGTATGGCTGCATCGAAACCAATTGAATCCAGAATCTTCAATGAAGGAACATTCATAGAATGTGCCAGTGCCGTACGGGCTAATACGGGCCCTTTCCATTCCCCCTTGAAGTTCATAGGAGTATAGGGGGTTCCATCATCGTTCCAAAACACCACCGGTCCATCGTACAACATCGTAGCTGGAGTTATTTTCTTCCTTTCAACCGCTGCCGCATAGTACAAAGGTTTAAATGCAGAGCCCGGTTGCACCCGTGCCTGTACAGCTCGATTGAACTGGTTGATGCTTTCGAATCGACTTCCTCCTACCATGGAAAGAATATAGCCAGTAGAGTTTTCTAAAGTAACCAGAGCACCCTCTACAGTATTTCTTTTGGCACGCATTTGCTCCTGGGAGTATCCAATTCGTGAAACGAATTTCAGATCTTCAATTCCCAGCATCATAGCAGTTACATCCAGAAGAGGGTTAATCTTTTTTTGATAGAAGGCGATGGCATTCTGTTTTTCCTTGGATCCCGCTATTCGGATGTCTTCAATATTAAAACTCAAGGATAGGAGATCTAGTATGGGGATGAATAATTCTTCTGCAAAAACCATCCGGTGCGAGGAGGATGCCTGATAATCCGCATTCGTCTTCGCTATTCCTTCCTGCATAAGCTGATCTGCCCTCTCCTGGAAGTCAAGATTCAGTGTCGTATGGACAATGAAGCCATCCTTGTAAATATTTAAAGAGCCATATAAAAGGTCGTTCAATTCCTGTCGCACGTATTCGCTGAAGTAGGGGGCTTTATCTTCCCGTTCTAAGAACGCTGTAGAAGAGCTACTTCGGGTGTAATCGTAGTTGTTCCAGTATTCTTCGAAGGATATATCCGCTTCCTCCTGAGTGGCGTACCCAAGGCTTACCATCTGCTGTAGGACCTCGTACTGAATTTTTTTCAGCCGGTTAGGATTCTTAATTGGATTGTATCGGACGGTGTTGGCAAGCTGAACTACGAGAGCTACCGATTCTGCTAGAGTCAGTTCCCGGGCAGAATGGTTAAAGTAAAACCTACTGGCCGCTTCTATCCCATACACACCCGAGCCAAAGTACATTTTATTGAGATACAGCTCGAGAATTTCATACTTGGTTAGGCTTCGTTCCAATTGAAACGCCCACCAGAGTTCTTTCAATTTTCGGGTAATAGAGATATCTGTACGATCCGCATACAAATGACCGGCAAGCTGCTGAGTTATGGTACTTCCCCCGGAGAAGTACCGTCCTGTTAATAAATTCAGCATCGCCCTCAGTGTTCCCCGAAAACTAAAACCGTGATGGTTAAAAAAGTCTTTATCCTCGCGGGTAATAAGAGCATAGATTAAATGACGGGGAAGCTCATCAATAGAAACAATTTCCCGTTTCTCATCGGAGAAGAATTCCGTGATCAGCCTGTCTTTAATATCCAGAATCTGGGAAGGAACAGCGGGCTGATACTCTCCAATACTTTCAAAGTTTTCTATATTTCTCGTTGCCGCTGCTGCGATCCCAATCCCTATCCCAATCAATACTGTGCAAGCACCTACAATACCCAGAATAATTCGTACGATACGTGTACGGTTTCCGAAGAAATCCATGCAGCAAGGGTACGAATCAATACCCTGTTTGTCAAGGATACAGGAGAGGGGTATATACAAAAAAAAGACCGGTTCCGAAGAACCGGTCACTGTAATTAGTATCGGCCTTATATAGTAAACTGGGAGGGGAACTATATGCAGCCGACACCTACATTATCGAATGTTTCGGATAAAAATTTAGTCTTCATTCATTAAAATGTCAAGATAAAGGGAGACCCCGTACGATTTTCCCTGTTCCAGATAAAACTTTTTGCTAACCTGATAATCTCCAAGCCGGAAACTGAAGGTATGTTCTCCAGGCTCCAGTATCATTTCTTCAGAACCTAAGGGAGCCGGCTTCCCATCTATAAAGATCCGGGTGCCTAACGGGGCATTCATGTGAACCTTCGCTTCTCGTTTCATGAATATTGCTTCAATCGTTACTACTTTTCCCCGTTCTACGGCGACAGTAGTCTGAAAGGGCGGATATCCGCTCACCTCTATGCTAAATCCTTTTAGTCCGGGTTCCAGGTTTATACTTTCCTGGCGCTCAAGAGATACCGGCTTATCATCAAGAAAAATCCGGGCATTTTCGATAGGAACGGTCCCGGAAGGAGTCTTCAAGAGAAAGCATACTTTTCCTAGATTCTTAAATAAGGGCCGTACCTGGACTTTGAATTGGGCATTCAGAGCCGAATCTGGTATTCCTTTCATAATAGGAAGGAAAGTAAATAAGAGGGGGAAGTGCGCCTTTCCTATAGGATTTTCTGGTATAAACGTGTCCGGTCCCCGGGTGAAACCTGCGATCGTTTCCAGGGGTATATGAATATACATTTTACGTTCTTGTAGAAACGGTTTAAAATAATATAAGGTTGCCGTATAGGATTGCAGGCTGGAGGAAGGAGCAGGAGAAACCTGGCTATAGAGATACAACGCGTACGTTCCCCGATAGATCTGGGCTTCTGGGGGCGATTCGATAAAAATCTCAATTCCCCGTACTAGATCCATCTCTTCGTCCAGCTGGATTTCCCAGAGGTCTTCTAACCGGAGGGTAACGATTCGAGATTCTGAAGAGCCGTTTCCAATTCGCGTTGATTCAATGACCTGCCCCCGAACTGTGTCTGCGCCTATCCACAGCCGTGTTCCGCTTGCGAGGAAAAGAACTATTCCCCACCACTTTGTCCTCATGGTTTTGGCTCGATCCTTCTGGGCAATAACGGTTCTGGATCCACGAGCTGCCCCTTTCGTCTCACCTCGAAATGGAGATGAGGCCCGGTAGTAGCACCCGTCATTCCAACTGTCCCGATCATCATACCGGAATCCACAAATTGATTCAATTGTATTATTTTTGTCTCTAGATGTCCGTAAAGAGTTTGATAGGTTCCTTCATGTTCCACGATGATATAGGATCCTAGTACGGGATCGAACCCGTTTTCGATGACCTTTCCTTCGCGTGCGGCAAATACAGGCGTACCTCGGGGAGCTGCTAGATCGATTCCGGAATGAAAGTGTACTTCACCACTAATCGGGCTCACCCGGTTTCCATATCGAGAAGAAACAACCCCTGTTTTTAGCGGAAAAACAAATAGAATATTTAAGAAAAATGCACGTTCCACAGGATGGAATCGTTCACCTGGTATATAGCGAAAAATTTTTTCATTTACGACAATCGGGTTGCCTTCCATGCTACGCCAGGAACGTAGTATCCGTTCCATTTCGTTAGAGGGGGATTCGGCCAGGAAAAGACCTGCTTGATTCGGAATATATACCGGGCCCTTCCCCAACGGACTGGTACTTCGTTCCATACTGTTGAGAGTTCCAATAGACTCGTAGGGA
>JAGODW010000094.1 GCA_017998025.1 Spirochaetales bacterium | reverse complement strand
GGAATTTCTTCCAATCGACCGGACATCTCCCGCATCGCCTGAGCCCATCGGGAGGTTGAATCTGCCAGTAGAAGGACATTCAACCCCATCTGGCGGTAGTACTCAGCAATGGTAACGGCCGTATATACAGAAGATTCCCGGGCAGCTACCGGCATCGAACTGGTATTACAGATAATAACCGTCCGTTCCATCAGGGTGCGTCCGGTACGGGGGTCAATTAAAAGGGGGAATTCCTTCAATGTATCCACCACTTCTCCCGCCCGTTCTCCACAGGCAGCAATGATAACGATATCTACTTCTGCATTCCGGCTGGTAACCTGCTGTAATACCGTTTTTCCTGCTCCAAACGGGCCGGGGATGCAGTATGTTCCTCCTCGAGCTACTGGAATAAACGTATCTATCATTCTAATCTTGGTTACCATAGGCTGATCCGGTTTTAGTCGTTCAACATACGCGGTAATCGGACGTTTCACCGGCCATTCAAAACTCATCGTTACCGGATGAATATTCCCTCTGGAATCTTCCAGTTCCGCAATAGTATCGGTAATCTTATAATCCCCCGGCTGGACAATAGACTTTACGGTATAGGTATCCCAGAAAGAAAAAGGGACCATGATCCGGTGCTTGAAAATACCTTCGGGTACCGTTCCGAGTGATTCTCCTCGTTGAAGCACAGCGCCGGGCTTAACCTCCGGTGTAAAAGGCCATTGTTTTGTTTCAGACAGAGGAGCCATGTATACTCCTCGATCCAGGAAGAATCCACATTTTTCCGCAAGTTCAGGGAGCGGGTTTTGTAATCCATCATAGATCTGCTGGAGAAGACCGGGGCCTAACCGAACAGACAGGAGCTCTCCCGTGAACTCTACCGGATCGTTGATCCCTATTCCCCGGGTGATCTCAAATACTTGAAGATCGGCTAAGTCCCCACGAATACGGATCACTTCTGATTTTAACCGTTTTTCATCTACGACCACATAGGCTACCTCGTTCATCTTTACCGTCTTATCAAAGTTTACGGTAACCATGTTCCCATTTACGCCGATGACTCTACCTTTTGTCTCCGTCATTGTGTACTCCAGCGTTCCAATATCGTATTTTTCTGTGTATCCCGAATCTTATGGTACAAGGAGGTGAAGTTCCGGGCACCTTCCTCCCGGTTCCGTTGAGCCTTTAAGTGGAGAAGCTGCAATTTTAGAAAGTAAACCACCAGTTTTTCCAGATCAAAGAAGTGGTTTACCTCCAGCTCTTCCAGGACCTTCCAGTAAGCGCGAAGTATCAACAGCTCTGCTGCCGCAGGCGAAGTTTCATTCATAGCCCCTCGGGCAGTTTCCACGATGCTTAGGGATTCCGGAATGATACGGGGAATCCCTTCGGCCTCCATCCCAAGCTTAGCAGCCCGTAGTTTAGCTAATTCTGTACGGAAGGAACGTTCCCATTGATGCCATGTAGATAACGTCTCTCCCCTGCACTCTTCCTCGGAACTCAAAAGGGTTACTCCTTCCAGATACTGTTGATCTGCTTCCGCGAGAGTGCTCCGGCAAAACTCGAGGAACTCCTCCCGCGAGATCGGTGGGGAGTCTTCAAATTTCAGATAGGGAAGTGCAGCCAGGGTATAGTAGTATTGAGCCAAGGATCAACTCTCTCCTTTCGCTGCGTTCTTTAGTATTTCCGAGAGCCGAGGGCTTAACGAGGCAGAAAGGATCTCGGCCAACCCCTCTACTGTAAAATCATAGTACGCAGCCCCGTTCTTCTCTCCAATTTTGAATCCAGCCTCGATAGAAGAGGAAGGTTTCAGCACAACTCCCTCTTTTAACACCCCGGCTAAGCGGGAGTGCAGCTCTCCTTCCAGTGCTTGATAATCTTTCGGAGAAAGGAGAACTTCGATATTCGGACTGTTCTTTTCAACCCAGGCAGTTACAAGGGTGGTAAGGATCTGTACAAGCCCTTTACCCTCGAGGGATTCCTTTATGGCTGTTTTAACGACTCCCTCAAAGAGCTGAACAATCCTGCGCTCAAGGCTCAACAGCAAGTCTCTTCCCGCCTGGACTAATGCATCCCGGGAAGCCTGTTCGGATCGGGCTATTTCCCGTTTTGCATCTGAGAGAAGCTTTGCCGCTTCTTCTTCCGCTTTCGATACGATCTGCTTTGCCTTTTCTTCCGCTTCTTTGATGATTTCAGCCCCTTTCGCTTCTGCTGAGGCAATTCCATCCTGCTTAATAGTTTCTATTAACTCTTTCAGTTGAATGTCCATGCTACCCCTTCCTACGAGTATTTGCATTGTATACGTGAATCTTCAAAATGTTCAATATTTTTGATGGATTTTTTTGGAAAAACAATAAAAATGTTCTATTTCGGTGTTCTACCATTGATTTTTACCAGACGATTCGCCATTTCAATGCCGTATCCCGGTCCAGTGCTTGAAGAATGGGAACTGAGAATCGGGCTGTGTTCCCTTCTACCGTAGCCTCGGATAAAGATGTCCGTTTCACAGAAGTAGGAACTTTCACTTGAAACCGCAGGGAATAGGTGGAAAAGAATGCTTGCACTAATTCCTTTGTCTTTGGATCCAATCCTCCCGGAGTTCCTGGAGCAACTAGAAGCTCCAGCACCTGTTCCTGCCCTTCGGCAGTACGTAATAAAACAGGAGAAGGGCCTCCAAAAAGAATGTTCACCGCTTCAATCGAGGAAAAACTTAATCTAGCAGTAATTACACTCTTTTCAGGCTCATCCTTTCGGTTATAGGAGAGGAGCGTAAGTCCTGGAATTCGAAGTACGGACTGCCTGAAATCTTCTTCGGTTATGGGTAATGGAAGAGAAACCGCTTGAGTACCGCTGGAACCCATCTGTACCAGGGCAGAAGCTACTGTATATACCAGTTCAAGCGTGCCAGACCCCTCAGAAGATAGATCGATTTTTGTCTCTAAATCTATGCAGGAGGAAAGCAAGATACTGCCAAGAACAAGCAGTATTTCTCGAACTCTAAAACGATTTTTCCACTGCATCCTTGTATATCTCCTGGGAATTTTCTCTAGTTTATGACCCTTTACCGGGAGGAGTGGGTTCTTCGGGCATCCGTATCCGTACTCGTGGTTGTTTGTCAAATACAGTAACCTGGCGTATCAAGTATACGGTACCTAAAAAAACGGCAGCCCCCACCCAAATCTGCCAATCCGATAGTACCTCGATCATAACTCCGAGGAGCGTACGTATAGGCATAGGTAACCCTTATACTATAAGGAATGATCCCTTATTGCAAGAAGGGAGTTACTGTTTCATTCGAACGAGGGTTCTGCCCGTTCCTCCTGCTTCAGGGAGTGCAAAGTGAAACTCCTCTACCTGAGGACAATGGGAAAGGTACTGATGAACAGAGTTCTGGAGAATCCCTTCTCCCTTTCCATGAATAATTCCAAACTCTTTTAGACTATGGAGTACCGCAGCATCTATCTGGCGCTCCAGGGCCTGGAGCGCTTCCTCTACCCGCATACCCCGTAGATCCAACTCCAGACGAGGCGGCTCCGGGGTAAACGAATCGACAAAACTCACCCGTTCCTCTTTGTTTGAAGCAATGGAAGCCTCTGCGATATCCCGTTCAGGAACCTGTATCCGTAGAGTACCGACCGCCACTTCCCACACATCTCCTTTCAGGTGTTTCCTGAGAATGCCCTTTTGCGTGTGATTGCGAATACGAACTTCCATCCCCGGCTCTAGCGGAATGGAAAGTGGTTTTAGAGTTTTTCTCTGCACCTCCTCCTGCCTGGATAGTTGTTGTACCAGAAAAGATTGGATGTTTTGAAGAAAATCCTGAGAGGTTCGTATTTTTTCTCGATTAAGTTCTCCTTCTTTCAGGTGACGAACGAGGGCTTCCAGCTCCTTTCGTGCCGTGGAGAGAAAATCGGCCAATTCCCGGATCCCTCCGGATCGAAGCTCTAATTCTTTCTGTGAAAGGTTAGCCTCCCAATTTTTTAGTTTTTCGTACTGATCTTTCAGTTTGTCCTCGATCTGCCCTACTTCTTCCAGCCGTTTCTGGTATTCCTGCTCTTTCTCCATCAGATCCCGGAGAGTTCGGCTATAGTCTGTTTCGCCAGCCTGTAGGTGCGACCGGGCAATGTCCAGCACTGCCGCCGGTGCACCGCATCGTTCGGCAATCTCCAGGGCATAACTGGGTCCTGGAATTCCTGAAAGGATACGGTACGTCGGTTTCAGCTCCTCTACGTTAAAATCCACCGATGCATTGATCATGCCCGGTCTGGAAAAAACAAAATGTTTTACCGTTCCGAGATGAGTTGTTCCAAAGAGGAATGCTTGTTTTCTTTGAAAGCTCTCTAAAAACGCCATAGCCAGTGCAGATCCTTCTTCAGGATCCGTACCGGCTCCTAATTCATCCAGTAAAATAAGGGAGTATTCCGTACATTCTTTATAGATACGGGATAGGTTTCGGATATGGGCAGAAAAGGTGGAAAGAGATTCTGTTATGGATTGTTCATCCCCTATATCTACAAATACGCTATCAAAAAGGGGAAGGGAAGAATCTGAAGCAGGTATTTCAAGGCCAAATTGATTCAACAATGCGAGCAGTCCGAGAGTCTTCAAGGCTACAGTTTTACCACCCGTGTTAGGACCGGAAAGGATCAGGATCCGCGTTCCCGGGGGAAGTTCAAGATCGATAGGTACTGCCCGGGAACCAAGAAGAGGATGTCGGGCACTTCGAACACAGATTCTATCTGAATCAACTTCAGCGAATGTGCAGGCATGAACCCTTCCATACCGTGCCCGGGCTTGCCTGCTGTCCAACACGGCAATCCGTTCACGGAGATATACCAGTTCAGGTATACGATCATGGATCTTTGCAGTGAGTTCCCGGAGAATACGCACCACTTCCCAGCGATACTCATTTTCTTCTTCGATCAATCGATTGTTTCGTTCAAAGATATCGAGCGGCTCAAAAAAAACCGTGGCACCCCGGGCAGACACTTCATGTACGACCCCGCGGATCTTCCCCCGAAAATGAATATTTAAAGGAAGCACAATCCGCCCATCCTTCAGTGAAGGAACATCCGATTGCCAGTATCCCCGGTACAAGGTGTTCTGCAGGTAGGAGATGGCTATCTTATCTATTTCTCTCCGTATATACCGTATCCGTTCTCCGATTGTCCGCAGGGAAGGAATCTCCTGCTCCTTTAAGTTCCCCTCCGGATCCACGAATTTCCCCAGTACCCGGGCTAAATCAGAGAGATCCGGCAAATCTCCTGCCTCTTCCTGTAGTTCTGTTTCTCCCTTCCCCAGAAACCCTTTTAGCTGCCTGGACTGTTGGAGATACTGAATTATTCCTGCTATTTCCTTTCCCTCTAGTTGGGACCCGGGTTTTTCTGCCGTATGTACAGCCTCGGTAATATCAGGGAAAAAGAACTGAGGATTCTCTTGCAAAGTTTCAAAAAGATTACGAAACTCCCGCACAAGAGTTCGAAACGATTCTAGATCTGTGCGACGGGTAAAGAACTCTTCGGATTGGATTTGATTTTTCCCCTCAATACTCCATGCGTAAGATTCGACCTCCTCCCGCACGGTTAGGAAATCCAGGAGCTCCAGAGCATGCTCATTCATAGTAGAGCACCCGCTCCCTCTCTTTAAGGGCGAAAAAAATACGAAGATAACTTTCGTACCGATCCGGATGTATACTCCCCTTCTCCACTGCATCAACAACAGCACAGTTTGGTTCTAATGTATGGGTACAGTTGGGATAGAGGCACAATCCACGAAATGGAAGGAATTCTTTAAAAAACCAGCTCACGTTCTGCGCTGAAATTCCCACCGGTTCAAATTCCCGGACACCAGGGGTATCAATGATCTCCCACCCCTCCGGTGCGATCTCCATGTACGCAAGTACGGTCGTATGACTTCCCCTATTATATTTTTCTGATATGGGACCTGTTTTACGCTCCTGCCCGGGAAGCAGTACGTTCAAGATACTTGTCTTCCCGGTCCCGGATTGCCCCAGAAGGACGGTGCGTTTTCCTTCTATATACTGTTTCAATTCCGAGAATCCTTCCCGGGTAGTAGCAGAGGTGCGAAAAACAGTATACCCTAACTCCTCAAAGATGCGGATTCTCAATTCTGTTGTTTTGTCCACACCTAGATCGATCTTGTTTAAACAGATCAGAGGAGGGATCTTTTCTGCATCTGCCACCACACAAACCCGGTCAATGAACCGGGGTCGAAACGGCGGAGACTCTGCACTGGTTACTATCAGGACCTGATCCACATTACAGGCGATCGTTTGAGGGCGTTTTCCCTTTTTGTTGAATCGTGCAATCTTATTTATCCGTTCC
>JAGODW010000093.1 GCA_017998025.1 Spirochaetales bacterium | reverse complement strand
CTCCCTGGACCCTCTTCGTGTCTGCGAAAAATGCCCTGGGGAGTTCGTACCAGCTGGTTGAGGGGTATCCGATGCCTCGAACCACTCTATCCATGGGGGTACGGTACACCTGGGAGGAGAAGCCGAACCAGGATTCACGAAGTGCAGGGCGTTGAATCTGAATCCGCGCAAGCAAGGAGTGATAGAGTGATCAGTGTGAAAGTTCGGTACCTTTGTATCCTGTTTTTAGCCGGGATACTTGCTTCTTCCCTCTACGGATTAGGTGCCGGGGAGAAACGAGATGCTCCACGGCCAGGGGGAACACAACCAGAAACAGAGTCCGGGAAGGTAGAGGTTTGGGACTCGTACAACCGCCGGATCATTCTGGATGCCCTGCCAGAGAGGATCGTTTCCTGTGCTCCGAACATGACAGAGATTGTCTTTTACCTGGGGGCAGGGGATCGGCTGGTAGGACGAACCGATTGGTGTACGTATCCCCCTGAAGCAAAACGGATCGAATCTATCGGTGGTCTTCAGGACCCCAATATTGAAAAAATCATCCAACTAAACCCGGATCTGGTGCTTGCCTCTTCCCATTTTCAGAAAGAAACCCTTGCCTTGCTGGAGAGCGTGCAGATTCCCGTATTTGTAGGAGTGGTACACCGTTCCTACGAAGAAGTGTTCGATCTTATCCGTACGGTGGGGCATATCCTGGGCAAGGAGGCTCTGGCAGAACAAAAAGTAAAAGAGATGGAGGATCGAATAGAGGCAATTCAGCAGAAGGTGGGCGCGGTCTCGTACAAACCAAAAGTCTACTATATGATCTCGTTCGGGGATGAAGGGGATTATACCGCGGGATCGGATACTCACATTTCCCAGCTTATCCGCTGGGCCGGGGGACAGAATGTGGGGGATAGGATTGAGGGATGGCGTTTTAGCGTAGAGGGGCTTGTCCAGGCAGACCCGGATATTATCCTGGTGGGGAAGGGAAGTGGTGCTGTGGAGAGGCTTAAGCGTCTTTCTCCCTATCGGGAGCTTCGGGCTGTAAAAACCGGTAGGGTGTACGAAGTGGATAACGATCGGATCGATCGGATGGGGCCTCGAAACGTGGAAGGGCTGGAAGAGATCGCCCGATTGCTCCATCCTGAACTGTTTTGAGGTGGTATGATCGAGGAATATTATCGTATTGAACGGAAAAGAAGGATCGGAGCCTATCTGCTAAGTCTCCTTGTACTGGCGGTTTCGGTCATGTACCTTTCGTTTGGGGTTGTTCCAGTAAGTTTTGTCGATAGTATTCGAATCCTTCTGGGAAAATGGGAAGGACTCAGTTCTGCGCAAGTGCTTGCAGTAGAGGGGATACGTCTGCCCCGATTAATTACAGCCCTTCTAGTCGGATCCGGCCTTGCGGTAAGCGGAGCTGCCTATCAGGGACTCTTCCGGAATCGGCTTGCGGATCCATTCGTTACCGGGGTTTCTGCTGGAGCGGTATTTGGGTGTACCCTGGCAGTGCTCTTCGGCTTTCAGAGCGGTTTATGGGGTCTGGGCGGCATCACCCTCTTTGCCTTTTTGGGTGCGCTGGGAACCTCGGTTGCTGTTTTCCTTATACTGGGAGTCTTGAAGCGAGCCTCTTCCGCTACGATCCTTTTAATTGGAATCTCCCTCAATTTCTTTCTTTCCGCTGTTGTTTCTCTCCTCATGTTCCTCAACCGGAACCGTATAGAATCGATCGTTCTATGGACCATGGGATCCGTTGCCTCGGCAAACAAGGAGAAGGTGTTTTTTGCACTTCCCTTTTTCCTCATAGGGATGGCAGGACTTTTCTTTTTTTCCCGACCCCTCGACTATCTTTCCCTCGGAGACGACGTTGCCCGGGTACATGGACAGAATGTAAGTCGGTCACGGTTCCTCATTATCCTCTTTGCTTCCCTGGTTACCTCAGTCTGCGTTTCTCTAAGCGGGGTGATCGGATTCATCGGCCTTGTTACTCCCAATATGGCCCGTTTAATCGCTGGTTCCCGGCATCGAAATATCTTCCTGTATTCTGTTCTGCTCGGAGCCGTTTTTTTTGTAGGATCCGATATTCTGGCAAAAACTCTCTTAGTTCCTTCGGAAATCCCGGTGGGGATTATCACGTCGCTCCTGGGAGTTCCTGTATTTGTTGCGCTTGTTCTAAAGTCATTTCGGAGGATCTTCTGATGGGGCAAAAGGATGGGGCAAGCGGAAGAACTCGTCCCCCGCTTCTGGAACTGGAGAAAGTATCCTTCGCGTACGGGAAGGATAGAACCGTAATAAAGGGATTAACACTCAGAGTAGAATGTGGACCTTTTGTAGTGATCCTGGGGCCGAATGGTGCAGGAAAATCTACCCTGCTAAAGATCCTGGCCGGGATTCTGGAACCTTCCGAAGGGTACGTCCAGCTAGAGGGAACCCGTATCCGTCGAAATACGGATGTTTCCAGGCTCTTCGCCTACGTTCCTCAGTTTCTCGAAGTTGCGCTGGGGATGCGGGTGGTAGACTTTGTGCTCTTAGGACGGCCGGCTTCCTTTAACCTGTCGGGGAAGGTGCGGGCGTACGATGTGGAAAAGAGTTTTGAAGCGCTGGAACAGGTAGGCTGCCGCGATCTCTGGGCAAAGGATATGTATCACTTAAGTGGAGGGGAACGGCAGAAGGTATTGATCGCGAAAGCCCTGGCTCAGGATACAGAAATTCTCTTGATCGATGAACCGATTACCCACCTGGATCTCCGAAACCAGGTAGAAGTTCTGAACCTGCTCCGTACCCTGACGGTTCGGGATGGGAAAAAGATCATTTCTATAATGCATGATGTAAACTACGCCCGCCGGTACACGGACTATACCGTGTTCTTGAAAGAAGGGTTGGTGTTTACCGTTGGAGAGAGCAGAGAAGTAATAAATCGGGAAACGGTTGGCGCAGTCTTCTGTGTAGAAGTGGAAGAGCAGAACGGAATTCTGCTGCCGAACTAACAGTGTCACGAAGCTTGTGGGGCACTATGCCGTTTGATTCTATCACCAGGCTTCGTGACACTACCTTCTGGTTTAGCAGGGAATCGAACCATAAGGCGAGTCCCCGGTCTCGCCAGGGCTGGATTGCAGGGGCCAATCTCTAGAGTCCCTTGAAGGGTTTCCGTTAGGGATTGGATGATTAGAAGCCCCATAGATTCGGGAGCGACAGTTTTCTCAGGAGCGATTCCCTTCCCGTTATCTATTACGGTAAGGATCCAAACGGGTGAAGAAATGGGTTGAGAAGGCGAAGGGGGTGCGTTTGTTCCTTCTTCCAGCTGAAGGCGGATCTGGATTTCTCCTCCCCCGCCGTTAAAAGCATGCTTCAATGAGTTGGTAACCGCTTCATTTACAATGAGGCCGATATTTCGCACCATATCTGCCCCTATATCCTGTTCTGGTACTTCCAGGAGAAGAGTCACTCCTTTGCGATCCGTTTGAAAGCTATCCCGGACTCCTTCGACCAGTTTTTCTAAGTAACTGCGGATGGAGATGGTCTGGGTATTCATAGATCCATAGAGGAGCTGATGGGTAAGAGCAACAGATTGAATCCGATTCTCCGCTTCTCCCAGGGCTTCCAGGACCGCTGGATCATTTGATGAAGATTTCTGGATACTTAGGAGGCTCTGGACCGTGGCGAGATTATTCTTTACCCGATGGTTTACCTCCCGGATCAACAATTCTTTTTCTTTAATTAAGCGTTCCAGCATACGTTGAAAGAGTTTGTTCCTGCGGAGAGCGTCTATTAAAAGAAAGATCGTTACGGTTTCTATGGCAAGGAACAGAAGGATGTACGGGATGACGGAACTGTACTTGGACCAGATAGATTCCGGTTCATGGATGATCTTGCTACCCCGGGGGAGGGAGCTTCTGGGGATATGGTATTTTTCCAGCTGTCGGTGATCAAAGACATACTGGGTGTACGTATCTGTTTGTATGGGAATTGTGTCCGGATCTTCTCCCTTTAGAATCGAGAGAGCGATCTTCCCTGCTGCGAGTCCCTGGTAATAAGGGAGGGTGATTTTCCCTCCTACCGCTCCATGCTGATAATGGGGATCAAATACCACAAAGAGAGGGGCTGAAGTGGCATTTCTAAGGGCTTCCATCGCTTCGGGTACCGTATAGGCTTTCCCGCTCCGATCAATGTTCATCTGAATGGGAAATACGATGCTTCGCGTTTCATACTTTTTTAAAAGATCCAGAACTTCCCGGAAGTAGAGGAGCCCCATCCGGAGGTAAATAAATGTTATGGAATAGGGGTAGCTTTTTCGTAATTCGGCAATTTCCCTCCCTAACGCTGTACCGGTTGCTGTATTATCAATAATAAATACCAGGTAATCCTTATCAGGAAACAAGTTGCGGGCTATCTCTACTGTCCCTTGAAGATCTGCTTGCTCTGTTACTCCTGTAATTCCCCTTTCTTCCCGGAGCATATCGGGATGAAAGTCGTTGATCCCGCAGAACACTCCGGGGATATTTTGGAAGAGAGTATCACGGTATTTAACAAAAAACGCCAGTGCATCGTTGTCTGTTGCTATAACACAATCTAGAGAAAACTCCCGGTACAGAGCAGTAAGGTGGCGGGACACTTCAGCTTCCCGCGATTGAAAATAGAACCGCTTGGCATCCAGGTAGTAGATGAAGAATTCAGTCTCAACTCCGTTATCATGCAAGGCTTCCCGAATGCCTCGCTCCTCCTCTTCCGTGAAGGAATAGCCGGGATGGTACGAGTGAAGGAGTAAAACTCGCTTTGTCGTAGGCTGCCCAACTGCAAAGGAGGGATTCAACATAAATATCCCAATCAGAGAAAATAGCATTAAGATGAGAAGGAGGGCTTTTTTAACTATCTTTAAATTCATCTCTTAATTAAAACTATCGGTTAAATATGGAACAACATATATTATGTTTTTCTATTTTGTCAATAATGTGAATTTAATAATGGATTGATTTTCCTCCTTTAGCCGGGTATCTTTTCCTGGAGATGTCTTCTCAAGGTACCGAACTCTTTTCTTCCCTTCCTGATCCGAGCCGGGAACCGTTAGCCTCCCGGATGCGGCCTCGTACCCTGGATGAGTTTGTAGGTCAGGAACATATTTTAGGTCCTGGCCGTCTCCTTCGCCGGGCCATCCAGGCGGATCGGCTTTCTTCTATTATACTGTATGGTCCTCCGGGTACGGGAAAAACAACCCTTGCCTGGGTCATTGCCAATACCACCAAGAGCAGTTTTCTTTCCCTCAACGCGGTTCTTTCCGGAGTGAAGGAGGTACGGGAAGCTGTGGAAACAGCCCAGCGGAACCGGGAACTCTATGAGAGGCGTACGATCCTCTTTGTAGATGAGGTACACCGGTGGAATAAGGCCCAGCAGGATGCCCTCCTTCCCTGGGTGGAAAATGGAACGGTGATCCTTATTGGCGCTACAACGGAAAATCCCTTCTTCGAGGTTATTTCTCCCCTGGTGTCTAGAAGCCGTGTCTTTCAGTTAAAACCCCTTACCCGGGAAGACCTGCGTGCTATTGCCCGAAGAGCGCTGGAAGACCCGATACGCGGGTATGGGAATTATCTGGTGCGGATTACTCCCGAAGCTCTGGAACATTTAATCGAAGTAAGCGACGGAGATGCCCGTAACCTCTTAAGCGCCTTAGAGCTGGCAGTCGAGACGACTCCTGAGAAGTTTCCGCCGCCCCTGGGTGAAGAGATTGTGATTGATTTATCCGTAGCTGAGGAATCGATCCAGAAACGGGCCGTTCTGTACGATAAGGAGGGGGATTATCATTACGATACGATTTCAGCCTTTATCAAATCCCTCCGCGGCTCGGATCCTGATGCAGCCCTGTACTGGATGGCCCGGATGGTGCGAGCAGGGGAAGACCCCCACTTTATCTTTCGCCGGATGCTGATCCTGGCAGGGGAGGATGTAGGACTGGCGGATCCGATGGCTCTGGTGGTGGTAGAAGCGGCGGCCCGCGCTTTTGACCGGGTGGGAATGCCTGAGGGACAGTATCATCTGACCGAAGCAGCTTTGTATCTTTCCACCTGCCCCAAATCGAACTCTTCCCTGGGGTACTTTGATGCACTAAAAGCGGTTGAGGAGGAAGGGATCCGGGACGTACCGAGTCATTTAAAGGATTCCTCCCGGGATGCGGTGGGGTTTGGACATGGGGAAGGGTACAAGTATCCGCATGCATACAGGGAACACTGGGTAGCCCAGAACTACCTGCCACCGGAACTCCGGGGTCGGGTTTTCTATCATCCTTCCCCGATCGGGCATGAGGGTAACATACGGGAGGAAGTGCTCAGGAAACGGGAAGCCCAGCTGGAATCGGTCCTGGAA
>JAGODW010000092.1 GCA_017998025.1 Spirochaetales bacterium | reverse complement strand
TTCCTACGGTATTATGGGATATTCTCAGTATTTATTCCTTCCTTTTATTCAAATTGCCTCTCTCACCGGGGTATGGGGCGTATCGCTGCTGGTGGTTTTCCCCTCAGCTTTTCTTGCTGCAGCCTGGAAGGAAGGGAATATAGGGAAATTTATACGATCCCATTCTGTTGAGGTTATTGGGTATGGAGTTCTTTTTTTAGGAACACTTCTGTATGGAATGGTATCCCGGGTGGATTATTCACAGGCAAAAGAATGGAATATAGCGTTGATTCAGCATAATATTGATCCCTGGAAAGGGGGAGTCCGAGCGTATCGGATGAACCTCGATCGGCTGATTCATTTAACAGATCAGGCTCTTCAGGAGAATCCAGAACTGGTAGTCTGGTCTGAAACAGCGTTTGTTCCCGGAATTGATTGGCATACCCGATACCGGGAGGATCCAGAAGTTTTTGATCTGGTTCAAGAGTTAAAGCGGTATCTATCCCGTCAATCGGTACCCTTTGTAATTGGGAATGACGATGGTAGATTGGAGAAAGATAGGTATGGGAATCTCCGGAGGGTGGACTATAACGCCTCTATTTTGTTTGATAAGGGAGAAATTCAAGCAATATACCGAAAAACCCACCTGGTTCCGTTTACAGAGCACTTTCCGTATGAACGGATATTTCCCTGGTTCTATCAAAAGTTAAAAGAAGCAGACACCCATTTTTGGGAGCCAGGGAGCGAATATACGATCTTCCGCGCTGCGGGAGTAGCATTCGCAACTCCAATTTGTTTTGAGGACTCATTCGGCTATATCAGCCGGGAGTTTGTCCTGCGGGGAGCAGAGGTAATTGTGAACATGACGAACGACTCCTGGTCGGGTCATGTTGCAGCTGCCATGCAGCATATGAGTAAGGCTGTCTTTCGAGCTATAGAAAACAGGCGTTCTGTGGTTCGCTGTTCCAATGGGGGAATCACCTGTGTGATCGATCCCAACGGCGCTATTCTACAGATGCTGGAGCCTTACACAGAGGGATACTTGATTGGCAAGGTTCCAGTTTACACAAACAAACAAACCCTGTATACTAAATGGGGTGATTGGTTCGCAGTTCTTTGCCTTACCAGTGCCGGAATAATCCTGATAGGGGGGGTGGTTTATTCCATCTTCCGGGGAAAACGTAGAGAGAAGTAGGGCGAAACTCATGAAGTCAAAAGCAAAAATACTAATTGTGGATGATGAACAGATCAACCTGGACTTTTTCGATGTCATGTTATCGAAACTAGGGTTCGATGTAGAAAAGGCAGAAGACGGAGAAGAAGCCTTAGAAAAGGTGCGATCCTATAAACCGGATCTGATCATCCTGGATAATATCATGCCGAAAATTTCTGGCTGGGAGGTAACCCGTATCCTCAAGCACGATGAGGAGTTCCGTGATTTCCAGTCTATCCCTATTATCATGTTTTCAGCGATGGACGATGTAAAGGATAAAATAGAAGGATTCGAACTGGGGGTTGAGGATTATATTACAAAACCGTTTAACTTTTCTGAAGTACTGGCCCGAATCAAGGCTGTACTTCGACATAAAGATTTATCTGATCAAGTAATACAACGGGAACGACGATTGGCCCTATTAGAAACTCTCAATACATCACTTGTATCCTGTATCCAGGAGTTGAGAAAACCTCTAGGAACAATAGGAGAGGAGCTGGAAGCTCTGAATTGTTCCGATACAGAAAAGACAAAAAAATTCCTAAAGGATCTGGAGGAACAGTACGATTCCATACAGAATCTATTTCAGGATATGGAAAGAAAGATCGAAGACATGCAACGTGAAGAAAAGGATCTGCGGAAGCATGAAATTTCCCTGGGAGAATTGGAAGCTCAATACCAGAAACACTTTAATGCTCTAAAAGAGAAAAAAGAGGGGATGCTGGGGAGGAACCCTTGATTACCGAACAGAAACGGGACGTATTGGAAAAATTCTCTGAAGGGAGAAGGTTCTATAAGATGATGGATTTTCCCCAGGCGCTTCGTGCTTTTGAGGAAGCGCTCGCTATCGATCCCGAGGATGGTCCTTCCAAAGTATATGTGGAAAGATGTAAATTCTATTTAGAAAATCCTCCTCCAGAAGATTGGGATGGGGTATTTGTGATGAAGACCAAATAAGAACTGAACCAAGGAGGGTAGTATCACCGCCCATGGCTGTATCGTATCATGAACCCGAACAAAATGCTGTTCGGTCAAAATTGGGAAAAAATGTAAAACTAAAAGGAACATTGAAGTTCTCACATTCGGTTCGAATCTGTGGCAAGTTTGAAGGGGCTATTGATTCTACAGGATTTTTAATCATAGAAGAAGGGGCTGTTGTACGAGCGGACATTAAAGCCAGCTCTATTGTAGTGGGTGGAGTTGTATACGGTAATATTGAAGCTAGTGAAAAAGTTGAAATGCTTTCTTCCGGAAAAATATATGGAAATATTCGTACGGCAAAATTAAAGATTGCGGATGGGGTTTTATTTGAAGGCAAGTGCGAAATGATCAAACAGAACGATCGGATTGATATTTTTTCTTTGCCTCTCCCACAGTTGAAAAAGACGATCCAGAATGTCTAAATGTTTTACCTCAAATGTATTGGATTCTCTCACCTGTATTGTAATTGAATCATCCGATATTATAGATTTCTTTCAAGACCGGGGGATAGAGAATATTCAACTGAAATCCTACAAAGATAGGACAGTGGCGTATATTCCTGCGGATAAACAGAGGGAAGGAGCCAGACTCTTCCACGAGCTCAAAAACAAGTATCCCAATGGAGTAATTCGTGCGGGAGATGTGCCCTGGATTGAAAACTTGATAACCACCCTAACGGATCAGGGTCAAACAGTAACTACTGCCGAATCCTGTACAGGAGGAATGATCGGAGAGTTTCTGACCGATATCCCGGGAAGTTCCCTCGTGTATTGGGGAGGGTTTATCACATACAGTAATGAGGCAAAAGTTCAAGTGCTGGGTGTACATCCGGAAGTACTGGATAAGTATGGGGCGGTTTCTGCCGAAACAGTAACTGCTATGGCAGAGAATGCTGCAAGAATCGGAGGAACTCCCTGGGCTTTAGCGGTATCAGGGATTGCCGGACCCGGAGGTGGATCCCCGGAAAAGCCGGTAGGAACTGTATATATAGCAGTAAGATGTCCTGATAGCCATATACAGGTAGAAAGTTTGTCCTGTAGTGGATCGAGGGATCATATCCGACGAAAGAGTACTCTTACCATTTTATTACTCTGGGAGGTTATAGTAAACAAAAACTATGATATTGACATTGAAGGGCTAAAAGCCTATATTTAAATAAAGACGATTATTTATTTCCTTTAGAAATCTGGTCAATCAAGTCAAACGGACACAGTTCAATGCAAACGTTAGAGTATAAATCCTAGAATAGATGGAGCAATTCATGGCAATAATCCGTAGAAAGCGGAAACCCTCGACAGAGGAGAACGGCGTGGAAGATTCATCCCACCTTCAGAATGAGTTTGATCTTGCGGAGAACGGAGCCTATCAAGAAGAAGAAATCGCATCTCAAGATATCGACTTTCGTGAGGCAGACTCTCAGATAGAGCAGAAAACCGATAACAGAGAAGAAGAACCAGAGGTTCCAGGCGAAATCGTTTCCTCTACGATAGATTCGTCAGAGATAGAGGATCCGGCAAAAGCCCTTCTACAGGCGAGAAGGGAACATAAGAAAAAAAAGATTCGGGTAGAATTGATTAAGGATCCTTTAACTCCCGTAGACAGTACATATTCAACCCTTCCCCCGGAGAATCCCGGTACCGATCTCGAATCAATCCCTCAAACCGAATCTTCGGTAGAGAAATCTAAGAACGGTGGGGGAGGGGCCTCTACTCCGGATACGAACCGGAAACATCGATACTTCGATCGTAAAAAACATAACAATAATACTTCTTTCGGAGTTGCTGCTAAAGAGCAGACCGAGACGAATGCAGAACAGGGAGGAACTGTTCTAAGCATCAATGAGTTGACCAGTATGAGTATGAGGGATCTCCGGGAATTAGCCTCCCAACTTGGAGTTCCCCAGGAAAATCTCCTTTCCTTAAAAAAACAGGAAGTGATCTTTTCTATTCTTAAAGCCCATACCGGGAAGAATGGATCCATCTATGCGTATGGAAGCCTGGAGATCCTTCCTGACGGATACGGATTTTTACGATCTCCCCAGAATAGTTATCTATCAGGGCCGGACGACATATATATTTCCCCTTCTCAGATACGGTTATTTAATTTAAAAACGGGAGATACAGTTTATGGGCAGATTCGACCCCCTAAGGAAGGAGAACGCTTCTTTGCGATGCTTAGGGTGGAAAGTGTAAATTTCGACGATCCCGCGGTAGCCCAGCAACGAATTCCTTTTGATAACCTGACACCTCTATACCCCAATGTGCGGCTGAATCTGGAAACACCAGATGGGGATATCTCTACCCGCATGATAAACCTGTTCTGTCCCATTGGGAAAGGACAGAGAGGTTTAATTGTATCTCCACCCCGAACCGGAAAGACAATTCTTCTACAGAGAATTGCAAACGCCATTACTCTGAATCATCCAGAAGTTTATTTGATCGTACTTCTTATTGATGAGCGACCGGAAGAAGTTACGGATATGCAGCGGAATGTAAAGGCTGAGGTTATATCATCTACCTTCGATGAGCAGGCTTCTCGGCATGTTCAGGTGGCAGAGATGGTCCTGGAAAAGGCGAAACGTTTAGTAGAGCATAGAAGGGATGTGGTGATTTTACTGGATTCCATTACGCGGTTAGCCCGGGCGTACAACCAGACGGTACCTACTTCGGGAAAGATCCTTTCGGGAGGAGTGGACTCCAATGCACTCCACAAGCCGAAACGATTTTTTGGAGCAGCCCGGAATATTGAGGGAGGAGGAAGCCTCACCATTGTTGCAACTGCCCTGATTGAAACAGGAAGCAGAATGGATGAAGTGATTTTTGAAGAGTTCAAGGGAACGGGAAACATGGAAGTGATCCTCGACCGCAGGCTTGCAGACCGAAGATTGTTCCCTGCTATCAATATAAAGAAATCTGGAACACGGAAGGAAGAACTCCTTCTCACCGAAGAAGAGTTAAGTAAGATGTGGGTTCTGCGGAAGGTCATTAACCCAATGGATGATGTTGAGATTATCGAGCTACTGATTGACAGGATGAAAAAAACTAAGAATAATGAGGCATTCCTGCGATCGATGAATACTTCGACCGTAACGGATATGTAGATTGAGAGAGGTGATTATGAAACCGGATATTCATCCGAAGTATGTACCCGCTAAAATTACCTGTGCATGCGGTAATGTAATAGAGACCCGAACCACCGTAGGAGATCTACGGGTTGAAATTTGTTCACAGTGTCATCCCTTCTTTACGGGAAAACAGAAACTGGTGGATACTGCAGGCCGAGTAGATCGATTTAAGAGAAAATACAACATTAAAGACTGAACTCGGCTTCTCCACGTATCAAGCTTTTCATAAGTACTCCCAGGAGAAGGATACTGAGCAGGAGAGGGAACCAGTCACCCATTTGAGTATAGAAGGTGAGATGGTTCTCTTTAAAAACAGGCACCTCGAGGGCCAGGTAGGTTTCCTCAAATAGAGGAGCCTGGGAAAGGATTTCTCCGAAGGGTCCAATGGCACCGGTCACTCCCCCGTTCGTTGCTCTGAGAAGAACTCGCTTCATCTCGATAGACCGAAATCGTGCTACGACAAAGTGTTGCACTTCTGCTGATTTCCGGCGTGACCAGGCATCGTTTGTAATATTTATTAAAAGATCCGCTCCCTGTCGGATGAACTTTCGGCAAATGTAGGGAAAGGCATCTTCAAAGCAGATAGGTACTCCAAAACAAATCTCTGAACCTCCTCTTCCTCGAACCTTAAAAATCGTGTCGGTATCTCCCAACGCCCAGATGCCTTCCAGTCCAATCACTCGACGGAAAAAATTCTGTACCCAGGCATATTCGTAGAACGGGATATGTTCTGCAAAAGGAACGGGATGTCGTTTCCCATACGTGTCTATAATAGAGCCTTCAGGAGTAAGCAGAACAACCCCATTCTGTACCTCCCTCTGTTCCTTGTTTTTTACTACGGGATTCCCCACCAGGAAATACGTATTGGATTTTCTTAAAAATTCAAGAAAAGGCTCCTCGGGAGGGACCCGCTGGTAATGCTTACGGCTCTCTCGAAATGGCCGGGGAAGACTCGATTCACTCCAGACTACCAGGTCGACTTTCCCACCTAACTGCTCTATTCCCTGACGGGTCAGTCGCTGAAGGGTTCTAAGATTCTCTATTTCTTTCCCG
>JAGODW010000091.1 GCA_017998025.1 Spirochaetales bacterium | reverse complement strand
GCGAGTATTTTTTAAACAGTACTCCCGTCAAACTAAAAGAAATCCGGGAACTTTTCTACGATACAGGGATCGGAAAATCAGCCTATTCCATTATGGAACAGGGAAAGATCGATCAGGTTCTCTCCAATAAGCCAGAGGAACGACGGACTATTTTTGAAGAAGCGGCAGGCATCACAAAATATAAAGTGAAAGGGCAGGAGGCTGAGCGGAAACTGGAGAAAACCGAAGAAAACATGCGTCAGGTAGAGGGGATTCTAGGAGAAGTAAAGCGTAGTTACGATGCACTAAAGACCCAGAGTGAGAAAACCCTTCGGTACCGTACCCTGCGAGAAAAGACGTTCCAGCTGGAACTGGATATTCAGCTTCTCCGATTAAAAGCCTTCTTAGAGGAAAAGAACAAAAAAGAAAAACTACTGGAAGAAACCCTACAGAAACGGAACGAAATAAAGGTAACGATAGACAAAATCAATGAATCACTAGAACAGCACATGGATATGGTAAATTCTCTGGAGTCGACGCTGGTGGAGAACCAGAAGAAACTATACGGAATTGGGCTGGAGAAAGAGAGTCTGGAGCATCAACGGCGAATACTGGCGGAACAGACAGGGGAATACGAGGCGAAACTTGTTTCTGATACAGCTCAAGAAAAGATCATTCAAGAAAAAATCGATTCTCTTTCTCGTGAAATACTGGAAAAGAAGAGGAGTCTTGAGGAGTATCAGCGAAGGATTCAGGAGATCGAGAAGAATATCGAAGCCTTCGAACAGTCTGTCCATCATGCGGAAGAGCGAAGCCGTCTCAATCAACAGCGGATCCATCAGCTGGAAGAAGAAATCCGTTCCCTCGAGGGAGAGGACGAAGCCCTGCGAAACGAGCTTCGTACAGTAACGGACACGATTGTTTCAGAGCTGGATGAACGGTTAAAAGAAAGTGGATATTCGTACCATGAGCATCTCCGGTTGGAACAAGAAGTGTCTACCCAGCTGGAAGGATTGAAGATACTGATCCAGGGAAAACTCCATCTGCTGGAAGATTCCCTTAAGCTGAATCGAACTGAAGCGGACGAATGGGAAAAAACCATAGGGGCGGCAGTGGAAGGGCTGCAGGAATCCGTCCATCGATTAGAGATCCTTTCGAATCTTTTTAAGGCGTTTGCCGCTTCAACCCCTTCTTTTATCGACGAGTTCCTTGCACCGGAAGGAATTATTACTAAAAAAAGAGATATTGATGAACGAATCGTGCAGGTCCTGACAGGCATCCGTTCCCGAAGGGAGCAGATTGTAGAACTCCGTACAGAGAATGCAGGGCTATCCAGGAAAATAGAAGAGTATCGGAAGAACCTGGAAGA
Organism: Spirochaetales bacterium; assembly: GCA_017998025.1. GTDB lineage: Bacteria > Spirochaetota > Spirochaetia > DTKZ01 > DTKZ01 > DTKZ01. The sequence goes on along the minus strand of JAGODW010000091.1, from coordinate 5,076 downwards.
GCTCCGTATGAACCGGGTACGGATCAAAACACAGACCCAGGGAGTGAAAGAATCGGTTTCTGTGCTGGAACGGGAACAGAAGGCGCAGGAGATTCAAGGCAAAACGATAGCGGAAGAGATTCAACGCATCCAGGAGAAAATCTACGGGCTCAAGATCAAGCAGAAAGAACTGGAGCAGAAACGGATCCAGCTTGAGAAAGATGAGGAGGAAATTCAAAAGGCGCTCCTGGAGCTGGAAGCAAGCATTTCTGCACGGAATCAGGATCTGGTGCAGAAGGAACAGAACTTAAAAAGCCAGATGGAACGTCTATCCCAGGTTCAAACCTCCATCGAAAAGATACAGATGGAGCTTGCCGAAACAGCTACAGAGATCCGCAATATGTACGACAATTTCCGGGAACGTCATTCCCGGGAGCTTTCGGAATTTGAACAGCGGATATATGAGATCAACGATTCGGTGAAAGATTTGAGGGAGCAACTGAACGAAGTACGGGAAGAATTAAAAAAGCTGGGAGGAGTGAACCTGATGGCTCCGGAAGAGTTCGCGGAGGTGAAGGAACGGTACGATTTTCTCACCTCTCAGCTAGAGGACCTTCGAAAAGCAAGGGAAGATTTACAGAAAGTTACCCGGGAAATTCGTCAGGAATCAACAGCCCTATTTCTCGCCGCGTATGAAAAGATAAAGAAGAATTTCCATCAGATGTTTCGGCGTCTGTTCGGAGGAGGCAGGGCAGAACTCCGATTAACGGACCCGGATACGGTTCTAGAATCGGGAATCGAGATCCTTGCCCAGCCGCCGGGAAAGAGCCTTGAGAATATTGCCCTTCTGTCCGGAGGGGAACGCTCGTTAACGGCTGTTGCCCTGCTGTTTGCAACCTATATGGTAAAACCTTCTCCCTTCTGTATCCTGGATGAGATTGATGCAGCCCTGGATGAAAGCAATATAAGCAGGTTCGTTAACATGCTGCTGGAGTTCAGTGCCAATTCCCAGTTTATTATTATTACGCACAACAAAAAAACCGTATCCGGGGCAAAAACGCTCATCGGGGTTACGATGGAAGAATCAGGGGTTTCTAAGATTGTTTCAATCCGTTTAGATAACAAACCGGAAGCGGTGTATGTTTAAAAAATTAAAGTTGCCGGTAGCGGAAATTCTATTTTTGTATTTTACCCTTTACACCTGTTTTCTATCCTGCAGTACAGGGCCTGCTTGGAGTTCCCGGACTCCTGCGGGCTACCCCTCGCCGAAATCTGAACGGGTTGAAGAAATCGACCTTTCCTTAAGCCGCCTTACCCCTGTACAGAATGAAAAGATGTTCCCTCTCCCGGCCCCTTGTTTTGATCCCCTGTTCTTCTCTTCCTGGGGGAGGATGGATGTTCCGATCCTTTCTCTTCCAGAATCAGTATTCCCTGTTCCTCTTATAGAAGAATCTGTAGAGATTTCTCTTCCTATACCCCGTATTCTCACCTCTTCCATTCCGAACTGGGTACTGCCCCGGGTAACTGCTCTATCTGTGGAAACGGACTTAAAGAAATCCGGAGAACGGGCTGCAGCCGCTCCTTTGCCGGGCGGAAAGTCCGGATCTATTTCTCCTCCTGCGGAATCGCCTCAGACGGAGAAACGGATAGAGTCGGTGCCTTCCGTAGAACCCTTAAGCCGGATCACTGCTGAAGTAGGAAAAACGATCCGGATTATCCTGCCCGGGATTGGTTGGATTTTTCTGGGTGAAAAGGAAAGTCCCGGAAAGGTGCGGTACCTGGGAAAGGAGGTATCCGACGATACCACCAGCTTCAATTTCTCCGTTTCTGCTGCCGGAGAAACCCAGTTACAATTCCAGAAACAGGATCTAATTGCAAAAAAGATAAGTTACGAATCGGTGATAGTTTCTGCAGGGGAGGAAGGAGAGCCTAAACAGGTAGTTCCAACCGAATCTACGCCGCAGGAAAAAGCCCTGGTACAAAGCGTTGAAGAAAAAGGTGCAGGTGTGAAAGAAATTGAGACCAAAGAAACCGATCTGGATCACATCGAGCGACTGCTTCAAGAAGGAAACCTGGAGGAAGCAGTAGAGGCCCTGGATCAGTACCTTGCATCCGAACCAGGAAAACAGCTTCCCAATTTCGATGCCTGGTGCTTTACCTTAGCCAACCTGTATGAAACCGAACCGAAAGTGAAGAATGTAAAGAAGGCCCTATACTATTACGACAAAATCTGTGAAAATTACCCCTTAAGCGCGTACTGGGAAGAGGCAAATCGCAGGCGAAAGTATATCCAGCAGAACTTTTTTGATATCCGTTGACAGTACGAAGGTTTCTCTGTATATACATAGAAGTATGCTTGAACGAATTGCCACAAAATTTTCAGATATCCTGCGGGAAGTTTCGGGAAAAGCCCGGATTACCGAGAAAAATATCGAAGATACGCTGGAAGAAGTAAAAACTGCCCTGTTAGAAGCGGATGTAAACCTCCGGGTTGTCCGGCGATTCGTTAATCATACTCTGGAAGAGGCGAAAGGAGAGAAGGTCCTTCGATCTATTACTCCCGGGCAGCAGTTCGTTAAGATTCTCTACGATCGGATCGTGTCCCTATTGGGAGATCAAAAGCAAGACCTGAACTTAAAGGGTCCGGACACCTTATCCGCGATCCTTCTCTGCGGACTGCAGGGATCGGGAAAAACAACAACCGCTGCAAAACTGGCGCTCCACCTTGCCAAAAACGGACGCAGGCCGCTTCTGGTAGCGGCTGATTTAGTGCGGCCCGCCGCAGTGGAACAGCTGGTAACCCTGGGAGCTTCCTGTAACGTTCCGGTGTTTACCCTCCAGGCCAGCGGACCGGTAGAAGTTGTAAAGCAAGCCCGGTCCTATGCAGCTAAGAACCTGCTCGATACGCTGGTGGTAGATACATCAGGACGGTTACAGATCGATGAACGGCTGATGGAAGAACTCCGACAGGTAAAGGAAGCGACAAAACCGGATGAGATTCTTCTGGTAGCGGATGCCATGACCGGCCAGAACGCTGTAGAGATTGCAAAAGTCTTCAATGAACAGATTGGACTGACCGGTATTATATTGAGTAAATTTGATTCTGACACCCGGGGTGGAGCGGCTCTTTCCTTAAAGAGTGTTACTGAGAAGCCTATAAAGTTTATCGGGGTAGGAGAAAAGTTAGAGGATCTTCAACCCTTCTACCCGGACAGAATTGCCTCCCGCATCCTGGGAATGGGAGATATTGTGAGCCTGGTGGAGAAAACCCAGCAGGCCATCGATAAGCGGGAAGCGGAAGATCTGCAGTACAAAATTCAATCGGCCAGCTTTACCCTGGCCGACTTTCTTGATCAGTTTAAACGGATGCGTAAGATGGGAAGTCTTCAATCCCTGGTGGAAATGATTCCCGGGTTACAGGGGCAACTGAGAGAGGAAGATATTGATGAGAAAGAGTTAAAACACCAGGAGGCTATTCTACTTTCCATGACACGGACGGAACGGGAAAACTATCGAATTATCGGGCCTTCCCGTAGAAAACGGATCGCCCGGGGAAGTGGGACGTCGGTGTTCGAAGTGAATCAGCTTATCAAGCGGTTTGAAAAGACTCGCTTGATGATGAAAAAAATGACAAAGGACAAAAAAGTCCAGGCAGGTTTGTTTTCCCCTTCACGGGGATAGATGCTGAGACGAGGCGAAAAAGGAACTCAAGTTCAGGAGGAAAGTGTGAGTGCAAAGATCAGATTAAAACGATTTGGAACCACTAAACGACCGTACTATCGTATTGTAGTTATGGATTCCAGGACCCCTAGGGATGGGAAAGCGATAGACGAAGTCGGTTTATACCATCCGATCGAAGCGGAGGATAAACAGGTTCGTTTAGAAGCAGAGCGGATCAAAGAATGGCTTCAGAAAGGGGCAATTCCTACTCCTACGGTAAAACGGATTCTAAACAAACACAATATTTTTGTAAAATGAGAGAGGAGCCGCTGTGGAAAAGGAACTGGTTGAATACATTGCCAAAGCCATCGTAGATGAACCGGATCAAGTAGAGGTAAACATTATTGAAGGGGAGAAATCTACGATTCTCGAACTGAAAGTATCTCAGAATGATATTGGGAAGGTAATCGGGAAGCATGGAAGAATAGCCAAGGCAGTTCGGACAATTCTCAGTGCTGCGGCAACGAAAACAGGGAAACGGGTGGTACTGGAAATACTCGATTGATTGATGGAAACCCTCATTATTGGAATTCTACAGAAGTCTCATGGAGTAAAAGGGTATGCCCGGGTAAAGAGTCTTTCGGGAGAAACCGATCACTTTATGCGACTGGAGTGGATTTCCTTACAGAAAGAGGATACAGAGGCACGGCTGGAGATCGAAGATTGTAAAAAGCAGGGAAAAGACATCCTGCTGAAATTCAAGGGGATAGATTCTCCCGAAGGACTCACCTCGTTTGTAGGAGGGAAGATTATAGTGCCCCGGGAAAAAGCCTGCCCTCTTAAGAAAAACGAATTTTATATAGCAGATCTTTGCCGCTGTACTCTGGAATATCAGGGCAGGAGAGTAGGCAGGATCGTTTCTGTAGTAGAAGGTGCAGGAACGTACTACCTCGAAATATTGAAGAATGAAGGAAATACGGTTCTGCTTCCCTTTATACAGGAGCATGTAGGCGAGGTTGATCTGAATCAGGGAACCATAGAACTTATAAACGAGTGGGTTCTTGAATGATTCTAAAGGTATTGAGCCTTTTCCCGGATTTTGTAGAATCTTTTTTTTCCACCTCTATTCTTGCAAAAGCGGTAGAGAAAGGGATCCTTTCGTATGAGAATATTAATATCCGGGATTATGCCACAGATAAGCATCGCACGTGTGATGATGCTCCCTACGGAGGCGGAGCCGGGATGGTGCTGAAACCTGAGCCGTTGGGGGCTGCTCTTGCCGCTGTGGGGGCCGATCAGTTTCGAACGGTCTATCCAACACCCGGAGGAAGGCTGTTTAACCAGGCGTATGCAGAGGAGCTCTCTAAGGAAGAAACTCTGATTTTTATCTGTGGACGGTATGAGGGGATTGACCAACGGATTATAGATTTGTATGTT
>JAGODW010000090.1 GCA_017998025.1 Spirochaetales bacterium | reverse complement strand
GGAGGAAGCCAGGCGAAGGTTCCGGGATCTGGATTCTCAGATTACGTTCTGCACGGATGAGTATGAAGCAGTGGAAGGAGCGGATGCTCTGGTACTGCTGACAGAATGGAATCAGTTCCGCAACCTGGATCTGGAGAAAATTCGGGCTTCTCTAAGGCAAGGAATATTCTTCGATCTTCGGAATGTCTATAAGCGGGCTCTGGTGGAAGCGGCAGGGCTAAAATATTTTGGAGTAGGACAGTGAATAGAGCTCTTCCGTCCTCCTGCTTCAAGGCGGGCCTGGGGGGGTGGGGTATTGCGCTGTTAACCGCAGGGGCCATACTGGGTGGCAGCCTCCTTGCGCCGGGCCTGACCTTTGCAGAAAGCCCGCAGGATCCGGGCCAGCGGATTGTACCTCTGGATGAGGATGTGTACCCGTACCTTCGGGGAATGGCACTGGAAGCCGGGGTTCTCCCGCCGAGCAGTTCGGTACCGTTTTCGATAGAAGAACTGGAGAATGAGCTAAGGCGAATCAGGAGGAACAGCCTGGAAGCCGGGACCAGAGGGAAGGCAGGAACTGCAGCAGAAGAGGAGGTAAACCGGTTTATTCAAAAGCAGCCTGTATACGATGAACCTGGCGGATTTGCCTTCTATCCGGATTTGCGGATCCAGGCTGAGGCCTACCTCCACACAAATCGAGACTACGATACCTGGGGGTATGGGGCGGAAGATCGGAAGCCTATCATGGGGATTCTGGCGGATGCCGTGTTCTTCCATGCGCTGGATCTCTATATCGATCTCACGGTACAGAAAGATCCTTTCCAGGCCGGGGGAGATCCGGATAACTATACCAACATCCTTACCAGCCCGTATCAGTTTGATTTAAACATCCCCTATCGGGCAGGAGCCAGTTTTGGAGGAGAACACTGGAATGTATGGCTGGGGCGGGACAAACTTTCCTGGGGAAACGGACGAACGGGAAACCTCCTTCTTTCCGATGCGGATTTGTACCATGAAGGTTTACGATTTACCACCTGGTGGGAACGATTTAAGTTTACGTTTCTTCTCTTAGGGTTGGAAAGCTGGCAGCTGGAAACTGCTCCGGATGGAACCCCGTATCCGTACGAGACGGAACCGGAGCCTGAACAATTTAAAATGTTCTTAGCCCATCGGCTTGAGTTCCCTATCCTCCAGAACCTGCGTCTCACCGTAAATGAGTCTATTGTATATGGAGGAAAATACCCGGACCTTCGTGTGTTCAATCCCTTAATGATCTACCACAATCTGTACCTGAAAGAGTATACCAACTCCCTCATGACGTTGGAGGTTGATTATGTTCCCTTCCCGGGATTATACGTCTATGCCCAGTATGCACAGGATCAGCTCTCCACGATCTTTGAAAAAGATTCTTACGGAACGGATGAAGAACCGAATGCGATGGGGTATCTGGCAGGGGTGGAGTTCCAGAGGGGGATAGGAGGGGGATGGTTACGGATAGGGTATGAGTTCGTAAAAACAGATCCCTGGTTGTACATTCGGGAAACCCCGTATGTGAGTTTTTTTTCCACTCGAAGGGTGCACAGCGAATCCCGGAAAGAGGTGCTGGGAGAGAAGAACTACTATTTTCTGAATACCCCCCTGGGGTATCAGTATGGTCCCGATGCCGTAGTGAACTCTCTCAGGATCGTATATGAAGTTCCGGCACGATACAAGATGTTCGTAGAGTACGCCCTCATTTTTAAGGGGGAAAATGAGATTACCACCCGTTTCCTTACAGGAGACCCGGCCTGGGCCCTTGATACGCCTTCCGGTACTCCGGATGTGCAAAACTGGATTACGTTAGGAGGAGAATACCCGGTATCCCGGAAATTTCTTGTACTCATCCAGACCGATTTCGTGTATAATGGGAACGAAGGTCATGAGAAAGGGAGAACTGCTCTGGACTTTCAGGTGGTATTTGGACTCCGGTATAGACCTTTGAACGAGTAAAGTATGTTAAAACGATATAGAAAATCATTTTATTTTCAACTTCTTATCCTGGATGCGGTTGCTACGTTTCTTGCATGGCTGTTGGCCTATTATGTACGGTTTCAAATTCTCCGGGAAGATAACGAGGGGTGGGCTATTACCTTTATCCGGCTGGGAGTTCTGGCGGTTCTCCTGAACTGGATTTTTTTCCATGTGAATCGGTTGTACCAACCTCTTCGGATCCAGCCTTGGTACAAGGAAGTGCTTTCCATCTTTGGAGCAATCCTCCAGGGAACTATCGCCATCATTGTTCTATACTATTTCTTTGCTTCCATAAGATTTTCTCGGGGTCACATTCTGATGTACCTCGTTTTCTGCGAACTCCTGGTAGTCCTGTTCCGGGTGTTTTACCGAAATCACCTGTATGCGATGTACTGGAAGGGAAAGCTTCTCCATCCGATTCTCCTGGTGGGAAACGGTTCTCAGATGGAGCGGTATGTGTCCCTGGTAAAGAATGCTCCAGATTTAGGGTACCGCTTCATCGGATGGATCGATTCAAACGAAAAAGCTTTGCATTTCGATATTCCCGAGATTCCAGCGGATGACCTGCTGAAGCTGACCGATCAGTACCATCCGGAGCTGGTGGTAATCGGATACTCCCATGATCAGTCTGCCAAAATCAAGAGTATGCTGGAAGCAAGCTACAATACCGTTACTCCCCTGGTTCTCTTGCCCGACCTTTCGTATGACTTCATCGGCAGTACGGTGGAAGATTTCCTGGGGATTCCGCTCATCAAGATTAACCAGCCTCAGGAGCGGTTTTTTTCGGGTCTCGCAAAGAGGTTCATGGATATCGTTCTTTCCTTTGTAGGGCTTGTTATCCTCTCTCCTCTGTTTCTGATTATTGCCATCCTCATCAAACTAACTTCGAAAGGGCCTGTTTTCTACAAGCAGGAACGGATGACGATGGATGGAGACCGGTTCTATATGGTGAAGTTCCGCTCCATGCGGGAGCTGAAGGATGGTTCGAATGAAAAGGGTTGGACGGTGAAGGATGATCCCCGGATCACCCCCATCGGCGCTTTTTTGCGAAAGACTTCTCTCGATGAACTCCCTCAGTTATGGAATGTTTTAAAAGGTGAAATGAGTCTGGTAGGCCCCCGGCCTGAGCGTCCCATGTATGTTGAGCAGTTTAAGGTGAAAATTCCTGCCTATATGCTACGGCACCGGGTAAAGGGAGGAATAACCGGCTGGGCGCAGGTGAATGGGTGGAGGGGAGATACGAGCATTGAAAAGAGGCTTGAGTATGACCTGTATTATATCCGCAACTGGAGTCTCTGGTTCGACATTAAAATTCTCTTTCTTACCTTCATCAAGGGATTCGTAAATAAAAATGCCTATTAAATGGCTAGGGGGCACCAACAAACCAGTTTTTTAAGGCCTCAATCCGTTTATAGAAGGCGCTGGGAAGGTGAACCATAGAACGTACCACGCTTCCTGCTTCCACGGCTGCTACACCGTAGATCAAAAGATCCGACTCCAGAGGTATGATAACGAGCTGGCTCCGAAATCTCTCGGCCTTGATCACAGGGAATATGTATTTCAGACTGGTAAGATTCTTCAGGCCGAATACGATGCAGTTGTCCTGAAAGAGGTACGAAACTTCGTAGTATTCGCTCCCAAAGTTTGCATCCTGTATATGGACGGGAAAGGCATCTTCCGGAGGGATAGTCTGTACAAGGGGATCGGGGATTTTTTTCCTCGATTCAAGGTCGCTTATCGCATACACGTCGGAGAAAAGAACCCGCAACCCTTTTGCCTTGCTGGACCGGTACTGGATCCCGCTTAAAGTGCTTACGGCCCGAAGACGGTTGTAGAGGGAAAGGAGGAATGTGTCCTCTATCGGCGAACCCTTCTTGAGCGAAGAATAGGGAATAAGAAATAAGGCCTCATCTCCAACATTAGGGCTGTACCCGGTAAAAAAGGAACGTATACGACTGTTTAGCGGGGTGAAAGGGAGATACCGAAAATCAGGGGCTCCATCAGTATAGTATACGAGTTCACCTTTGTTAAGAAGCTGTGCTGCATCTGCCGGGGAAAGCTGAGGAACCACCTCCTCCAGGGTAAGGGCAGACCCATAGAATGCTGGAATACACAGAAAAACCAGGGATAGAAACGTAATCCAACCAGGAACGTTGTTAAATCGGAAAGGAGTCGTTTTCAGAAACGGCCCCCTATAAACTGCTAAAATCCAGGGTAGCAAAGTAATCCTGCACCGTTTCTGCCCGGCGGATCTGCTGGATCGTCCCATCGGTCCGTACCAGGAGTTCGGCACACCGAAGTTTCCCATTGTAGTTGAATCCCATGGCGTGTCCGTGGGCTCCGCCATCATGGATACAAATGAGATCTCCCGGGCCGGAACGAGGTAGTTTGCGGTCGATGGCAAACTTATCGTTATTCTCGCAGAGACTTCCCGTAACATCGTAGGTCTCTGTTGCGGGAAGGTTCTCTTTTCCCAGGACGGTAATATGATGGTACGCTCCGTACATGCCGGGCCGCATCAGGTTTGCCATACAGGCATCCAGGCCCAGGTATTGTTTATAGGTATGTTTCTCGTGGATGATTCGGCTGATCAAGTATCCATGGGGGCCGGTAACACACCGGCCGTTTTCCATTACGATCCGAAGCGGATGAAGTCCGTTAGGTGTTATAATCCGGTCGTAAGCATCTTGAATCCCTTTGGATACGTAGAATAAATCTACGGCTTTCTGTTCCGGCCGGTAGGGAATACCGATTCCCCCGCCCAGGTTGACGAACTCGATCCGCACCCCTGTCTTTTTCAGGATCTCTACGGCAAGTTCAAAGAGGATCACAGCCGTTTCCACAAAGTAATCGGGGTTCAACTCATTGGAGGCTACCATCGTATGCAGGCCGAACCGCCGGGCTCCTTTTTTTCGGGCTGCCGCATACCCTTCCAGGATCTGGGGGCGGGTAAATCCGTACTTAGCCTCTTCCGGTTTTCCAATGATTGCATTTCCTCCCTTTAGCGGGCCTGGATTGTACCGCATGCAGATCAGGTCTGGAAATCCCGCACATTGTTCGAGAAAGTCAATATGAGTGATATCGTCCAGGTTAATGATAGCTCCCAGCTCTCTCGCTTTTACGTACTCTGAAGCAGGGGTATCGTTAGAGGTGAACATAATTTCTTCACCTTTAAGTCCTGCCTTTTCCGCAAGAAGCAGCTCCGGCAAAGAACTGCAGTCCGCTCCCATCCCTTCTTCCCTGAGAATTTTCAAGATATAAGGATTGGGAAGGGCCTTTACAGCAAAAAAGTTCTTGAATCCGCCGGGGACCCATGTGAACGCCTTTTTGAACTCCCGTGCCTTTTCCCGGATTCCTTTTTCATTGTAGAGATAGAAAGGTGTTGGATACGTTTGGGCAACGGTTTCTGCAAATTCTCGAGTAAAGGGAGGTAATTTACTATCCATATCTCCTGTCCTGCGCCATGGTAGCGGAAGTCCTGAAAAAGATCAACAAGCGCGATCCAGACAGGAAACCTGGAAAAGGGTATCGCAGAGTTTGTTTTCTACTTCTGTCTCTTCGTAACAGGCGAGGATCTCATCCTGGAATCCCTCCATTTTTACCATCCGGGCAAGGGAGGAGAGGCAGGAGAGGTAGTCGATATGCATGGAAGGATGGGTAGCAAATACAAACAATAGATGAACGGGACGGTGATCTACCGAGTCAAAATCGATCCCCTTTCGGGAGATCCCCAGCGCGACTTTTAAAGAGGTAACGCTAGAAAGTCTTCCGTGGGCAAAGGCAACCCCGTGCCCCAGGCCTGTGCTTTGCAGTTTTTCCCGTTCTATCACAGCATGTTCAAACGCTTTTAGATCTGAAATGTCCTGAAATACCTTTGCTGCACGAATCAATTCCCGGATTGCTTCGTATTTATCTGTACTGTCAAGTTCAATTACGACAGTTCCGGGGGTAAATAGTTTATAGTTCATATCCTCACACACATTTTATGGTTAAAATCTAGCGTTCTTTTCACAGTTGGTCAAGGGGAAAGGAATAGTTGCACTCTCTGCTGTTTCTGTGTAGTCTTTCGGTATCCATGCGAATCGAATTAACCAGTCTGTCCCTTGAGTTAGACAGTCGAGGTCATAGAACCTTAAAAACTATAAATCATGCCCTGGGGCCGGTAATCCAGGCGTGTTCCGTGATGGATGTGTACCTTATAGACAGGGTGGATGGATTCCTGCCGGATCTTGCGGAAGAGATTTTCCTGGATCCAATCGCTCAACGGATGTATGTAGATACTTCTGCTGTAAAGGATATCCTGCCGGATTGGGACCTCCTTATAGAAATCACCTATAAACCCGGTGTTACCAATCCATAAGCCCTTACCGCGCGGGAAGCTATTGAGTTAGCGTTGGACCGGAGCCTTCTGGATACGGCTGTAGTGCAAACGGCCCGGCAGTATG
>JAGODW010000089.1 GCA_017998025.1 Spirochaetales bacterium | reverse complement strand
GGTAAAGGAAGCGGCAAAAATCCTCGATATCGGGATGCTCCTGGACCGCAAACCCAAAGCCCTTTCTGGAGGTCAACGGCAACGGGTCGCGGTAGGAAGAGCGATTGTCCGGCAACCAAAAGTATTCCTTTTTGACGAGCCTCTCTCCAACCTCGATGCTAAGTTACGTGTACAGATGCGGGCAGAGATTTCCGCTCTCCACAATAGGTTGCAGGCAACGATGATCTACGTTACGCATGATCAGGTCGAGGCTATGACGATGGGAGATAAGATCGTTGTAATGAAAGACGGGTATATTCAGCAGATCGGAGATCCACTGCACCTGTACAACAACCCTATAAACCGATTCGTAGCTGGATTTATCGGTTCTCCTCCTATGAACTTTCTTAATGCCCGCATTCTGGATCAGGGAGGAACCTTGATCGTGGATGAAGGAAATTCGAAAGTTGAAATAACCGGAAGAAACATAAATCTAGTCCGTCCCTTTGTTGGAAAAGAGCTAACCTTTGGGATCAGACCGGAAGATCTGGTGTATTCGGAAAAGGAAGTTCCTGGAAAGAGCCTGAAGGCTACAATTGAGGTAGTGGAGCCCCTCGGATCGGAAATACATCTCTATGTAAATACAGGGAAACATCAGATAATTGCCCGTGTACCTCCCCATCATACCTTCAAGGTAGGGAACCAGATCGATCTGATCCCGAACATGGATAAGGCGATCTTTTTCGATATTGCTACAGAATTAGCTTTATCAGCAGAATAATCCAGGCTGTCTCCGGAGCTAACTAAGGGGCTGGCAAAAAGGGCAGCCCCTTATCTTTTCGCTGAACGATTTTTGGAGATTATCTACTGACAATTGTCTAAAATCCGTTTAAACTGATTCAGTAGACGACTATGAAGGCAGAGTACATTAATCCATTCCTTGAGGCGACTCTTCAACTATTTCGTCAGACGTTCGGGATCGAACCTATCCCTGGTAAACCGTTTCTTATGGAACGATCCAACACGCACCGCTGGGATGTTTCAGGGGTAATGGTTTTGACAGGCCCTATCATCGGGGTTGTTGTAATCCGACTTCCCCGGTTTTTAACGGAAAAATTGCTGGAAAAAGCTTGCATCACCTGTGCCAGTCCAGAAGAACGGGAAGAAGTTATCAATGGGATGATCGGAGAATTGGTAAACGTAATCGCAGGAAATGCTTCCGGCAAGCTGACGGACTACAATATAAAAGTTTCCGTTCCCTTTGTGGTGCAGGGGGAAAATCATTCGGTGATGTGGCCTGAAAGGGCTCCTATCGTAGGGATCCCTTTCAGTACCAACTACGGCCCGTTTTTAGTAAATGTAAGTTTTATCGAACCGAAACAGAAGTGATCCCTTTTTCAATTCTCTCTATAATGTAAGGCCGGAGATTCGAAAGGGGAATAATCGTATCGATGGATCCCACGCTTTTAGCCCGTTCTACAGAATGGATGCGGTCGAATCGTGCAGCCAGGGCACTCTGTTTTTCTCCATGCACCCGCCTGAATACCTCATCAAAATCTCTTTGGGTAAAGAGAGGATCTGTGCGCAATTTCTCCTGAGCTTTGATCACTTCCGGATCCGCATAGGTCTCTTTCAATACCTGAGAGGGAAAAACCACTGCTGCCGCAGGAGCCCCTCCAATAACAGAAGCATACGCCCCCTCCAGGGCAACTACATGGAGGTTTCGGTTTAAATATTTTGAGAATACCACATACGCGCCCCCATGGTACCGGGCGATCACCACAAAGATAAAGGGTCCCTGGAAATTGACAACAGCCCTCCCTATCTCAGCCCCATATTCAAGCTGTAGTTTCCGAAGCGATTCCGGAGATCCATCGAAACCACTCAGGTTCGCCAAAAACACCACGGGAACCTTCCCACTCCAGGCATTGATTGCCCGGGCTGTTTTTTTGGAACTCAGGGGAAACAGAGTCCCTCCGCTCCAGCTTTCCGGTCCATCATAGGGCACCTCTCCTTTTCGGGGAACAGGTTTGCTCTCAATCCCTATAAGTCCTGTTGAAAACCCCCCGATTCGAGCTTCCCAGACTACAGAGGTTTCTGCGTCCCGCATACCGCCCCAACGCTCCAGGGGTTTTCGATCCTGATCGATCAGGGAAGCCATTACCTGTCGAATATCGAACGGTTTTTTTCGTTCAGGGTTAAGCCGGACACTAAAGATGTCTCCTATTACAGTAAATCCCTGCCCATTCGCATCCTTGTAGGGGTACATTCCCACATCCCTCTCCAGGGGATCCTGAGTAGGCAGTCGTTCAGGGTACCTTCTACCCGGCTCAATATAGGTGAGGGAGTAATGGTGAAACAGGACTTCGTAAGCCTCCTGAAGGTCCTTTACCCGGATCTGAGCTTGACCATTCGGTTCCATAATTTTTTCTGCCCCACCGATTCCAAGATTGTCTTCGGCACTGACACTACCAGAAAAATCGAGCGCCTTCTTTCCGGTTAGGAGCATCGAAGCATTCTCTGTCATAATCAGGAGGCCTTTCGTGTGCATCAGCATCGTAGCCTCTGCATTCCAGTACGACTGAGCCCCTACATTTGTACCTGCTACAATAATATTGATTTCTCCCCCTTTCTGGGTAAATTCAATGATCCTCTTAAGTGTAGCAGCCGTCCAGTCCAGGTTCTCTGTACCGGAATCCATGTCGATCCGTGCGCCGGCAGAAACCGGAAGGAACTCAACCGGCAACCCCAGATCCTCCGCGAGATCCAGACCTGCATTCACCCGACGGCATTCCCCCTCTGCTAACGAACCCAGGTCTAACGTAGGATCCGAAAGGATGATAATCCGCCGTACGGTTCTTCCGTCCGGGAGAGGATTCGAGACAATTCCAAATACAATGTTGGCTTCATTTAACCCGAAGGGCCGGCCTCGTACCGATCGATACGATTTATGGGCATCTGGTTCTGCAAGGTCATATTCTTCAAAACTCCCCGGAAGATACCCGGTTTGTACGGTTTCATTAGCCGGAGTTGTTAACATTTTTATAATCTCGTACGGATAGACGGTCCCTCGCTGTCGTGCTCGAACCACCTTAGCCACATATGCATCCATGGGTTCCATAGGCATGGAAGAGGGTTTCCGCACACGGATATTAAAGTTCGTCCCTACAATATTGTCAAAGAGAAGTTCTTTCTCCTGGATAGTGCCCTCCTGCTCTAGAAAGCGACAGTAAATTACGAGCCTTTCTATTCCCAACCCTAATGTTCGAGCAGCCATGCGTTCTGCGTATTCCTGAATCTGGTTTACGGAAACATTCAATACAGGCCGCATATGGATAATAATCCGATTCCAGAAGAGCCGGTGTTTCCGTTTGATCTGTTCATTCCGCAAGGCATACACGGCTTCCATGAACACATGTTCGAACGCCACCATCCTTCCGATCCTTCCTTCAGGGGTAAATTCGGGACGAGTGGTGGAAACCGCTACAAAGGCAAAGATACGCTCATCCCGTGGATTATCCCGTGCAACCGCGCCTATCAGGTGAAATTCTTCCCCTCCGCAAAGGTACTCCAATTTAAACTTAGAAAGCCGGTACAGCCGAAACTCCCGATAGGGTAAGGGACCCAGATGCAAGCGTCCCGGATCCCAGACCCATCTGTTTTTTTCAGATCCATCTCCCTCCGAAATCCATGTCCGATACACTGTCTCTCCCTTGGGCGTGACAACCCCCAGAGAAACCCAGCGACAGGGTAAACCGCTCCCTCCCTTACCCGATTCTTTTGTAGAGAGAGCAGACTGGAAACCTTCAAACATACGGGAAGGATCCTCCCCTTCCGAGTACAGTACCCATTCCAGTTCTCCCGAGCCTGCCTCATTCCCTTCCAGAAGGGTATCGAGAGAACGGGACGCCTTCTTCGGCTCCAGGAACGTCACAACCGTTGTGAAAAGTTTTTCCCCTTCCCGGCTATGGATCAGGGCAATCCGCATCCCATTCCGTGTTTTTACAATAGCAGAAGTTATTTTTCGATCTCGATTTAATCGCCGGCCCAGAGCTTCAATCGCAAGGGTACCCAGAATCGTCGTATCTTCTTTTGCTATGCGGATCAATTCCAGGACAGAGTTCTCTCCTAGATCGAGGATTCTTTCTAAAAGACGTTCCGAAGGCCTTCCGATCATGCCTCCCTTGTGCAGCAGGGTGAGGATTCTTCCCACCCGTGCGCTTTTTTGTTCCCGGATGTTCTGCAGGATAAAGCGGTCAAAAAGATGGTACCGGGCGTTGATTGCTGCATCCGCAAGGGGAGGACGGGAGGTTTGCGAGAGCAGGGCTATTTCATCTAAAAGATCGGATATCCTTCGATTTTCCGTACCGGGATTTCCTGCCGTACCCGGATTCAGCGTTCTTTCCAGATCTTGGGGAGCAGAAAGTATACTTAACAGTAACTGTTGTTTTACCGATAACGCAGCTCGTGATTTGAACATTCGAAACAGAATATTTCGGGATCGTTCGGTAGAAGTATCCAGATCTTCACCGTACAGCCGGAAAGCCCTCTGAAGGGAAGTCAGAAAAGAATCCGGAAATCCCTTTGTCCGGTCGACAGTTCGTTTGAAATAATGGGAAAGAAGCTCCATCGATGATACGGGAACCAACTCTCCTTCTGAATCTACCTGATGGGTAGAAAAGAGTCCTTCTATTGCAGAAAACAGGTCCAACCCCTCAATATAGAGAGCAGCCAGAGGATTCTGGTAGGAAGGATTCTCCAGAATAAAGGCTTTTAAAGAATTATACAGTTCCGTAATCTGCTGAACGGTATCGTATCCTAGAAATACGGCTCGAAACGCTCCTCTCAGCAGTTCCCACTGCGAGGGAATCCCTTTCGCATTAAACCGGTGAAACGTTACCACCTCGCCTTTGGGCCCCTGTTCTTCCCCTTCCTGCTGTCCGGAAGAATCTATCACCAGAAGTATTTGGCCTGCCCCTACCTGCTCTCCGGGCCGGATACGCACTTCCCGTACCGTGCCTTTTCCTGTTGCAGGAACTACAACTTCCATCTTCATGGCTTCAAGGGTAAGGAGCACATCCCCTTTTTCCACCTGCATTCCCGGCTTCATATGTACCGCCAGAACGATCCCGGGCGAAGGGGCTTTGATCATTCCTCCTGAATCCAGCTCTAATTCGTACGGGACTCCATTCACTTCTACCTGGAGAACATCTCCCCGTTCGACAATCTGTACCCCATACCGCTTGCCGCCTGCAAAAAATTGGCTTTCCTCTGGCTTCTTTTGATACCGAACAACAAAGGAAGTATCCCCTTTCAATAGGAAAGTCTCCTCATCCAGTCCGTATACCAGAAAACCATACCGATTCCCCCGGGCAGAGACTTCTACTTCATACCCGATCCCCCGATGGAGATCCCGTGGAGACCCAAACGTAAACATCTGTTGGGTAAAGTTGGAAAGCTCTTCCTGAGTTCGTGCCAGGTACCTCTCAACAGCAGCTATAGATAGAGCCGCATCCCAATCGGGAGTCTTTATAATTTCTCTTCCTGAAGCAAGGAGCTCTTCCACGAACCGTGTATGTACCCCTCCTTTTCGGATCGCAGGCTCCTGGAGCAGCCCCAGGAGAAAAGCCCTATTTGTCGTTCCCCCATCGATGCATATTCGTAATTCGATCAACGCCCGCTCTAAACGGGATAGGGCTGTTGACCGGTCCGGTCCTGAGGCAATAATCTTGGCTACCATAGAATCAAACTCGGGGGGGATATCACTTCCCTGATCTATCCCTGAATCTGTCCGAATTCCAGGTCCCGCAGGAGATCTAAATCGAAAAACATGCCCTGGAGCCGGTCGAAAATCCCTCTTCGGGTCTTCTGCGTTCAGACGTACCTCCAGTACCGCGCCCCGGGGTTCTAATGCCCAGTCTGAGATGCTTTCGTCCCGCGCTACAAGTATTTGCCCCTGTACTAGATCCACTCCATACAACTGTTCTGTAATGGGATGTTCCACCTGCAGCCGGGTATTTACCTCCATGAAGTAAAACTCATCTCTGTCCAGATCATAGAGGAACTCTACTGTTCCCGCGCTTTCGTACCCGGCTTCTTTTGTCAATCGTAAGGCTGCCGCTTCCATTTCGCGGATCGTCTCTTTCGGGAATCCAGGTGGCGGAGTTTCTTCTATGATTTTCTGGTTCTTTCTCTGTACCGAACAATCCCGTACCCCAAATGTTTTTACATTTCCATGCCTATCAGCCAATACCTGGACTTCGAGATGCCTCCCTCTCTGAACCAGCCGTTCTATAAAAACCACGGTATTGCCAGTAATCCGAAGAGTCTCCTCCACCGCGGAACGATACTGGGAAGGCAACTCTTCTGGTTTAAGGACAAACCGGATACCTCTTCCCCCTCCCGCATTGGCGGCCTTGATGATCACAGGATACCCGATCTGTTTAGCGATTTCTTTTGCATCTTCCAGGGAAGCTACCACGCCCCGGCTCCAGGGACAAATCGGTACCCGGGTCCGTTCAGCCAGTTCCTTCGCAGCGATCTTGTCCCCTAAC
>JAGODW010000088.1 GCA_017998025.1 Spirochaetales bacterium | reverse complement strand
GAGAAGAACCCTGCGGTAAAGGAAATCCTTCTATTTCTCAAAGAGTTCCAAATACCTTCCCAAACCTTCTTGTTCCAGTCTGTTCCTGGGAATAAACCGAAGTGAAGCCGAGTTCATGCAGAAACGCAGGCCCGTCGGTTCTGGACCATCGGTAAAGACATGGCCCAGGTGAGCACCAGAAGATTTGGAACGGACCTCCACTCGATTCATGCCAAAGGAATGATCTTCGATCAGTTCCAGCGCATTCTTGTCCAGGGGCTCCCAAAAGCTCGGCCAGCCGGTTCCGGAATCGTATTTTGAGTTTGATGAAAAAAGAGGTGTCCCATCGATCACATCAACATAAATCCCCGGCTCATGATTGTTCCAGTAGGCATTCGCAAAGGGACGTTCTGTTCGACCCTGCACCGCCACCGCATACTGTTCGGGGCTCAAAGTCTTCCGTAACACCTCATCGGGAACCACACAGATATTCTCTTCATTCATCTCCATCTATTTTCTCTTGTTTTGCATATTGCGGAAGGCTTCTGAAAAGGGGTTGTACATCGTACCATCATCCTTCGTAGAATAGTGAGTGGGGAAAGGTTTTTTCTTTTCCACCTCATTCTTTCCTGTATTATTCCTTTCTGAAGGCTTAGAGTTAGTTCTAACTGGATCTCTTTTTACCATTGTAACCTTCTTCCTCTCGGTAGCCGGAGCTGCCGATGCTGGCTGTGAAGATTGGCTCTTAAGGGATAGACTTATCCGTCTACGGTCTGTGTCTAGCTCGATTATACGGAATTCACGGATGTCTCCTACCTTAAGCACCTCAAGAGGATCCTTGATAAAGTGATCTGCCATCTCTGAAACGTGGAGTAAGGCTGTTTCCTTTATACCCAGATCCACAAAGGCTCCAAAATCCACGACATTCTTTACCTTACCGGTAACTATCATGCCCTCTTTCAAATCATCAAAGGTAACAACCCCTTTTTGCATGATCGGTTTTGGATAGTCTTCACGAGGGTCTCTGTTTGGTTTCTTGAGTTCTTCTATAAGATCGTCGATCGTTGTGTCACCGACACTGTACGTTTCTTTAAGATTCTTTCGTTCTTCTGTAGTTAGTGTTCCGTTACTAGAAAGAACGTTACGTATTTCTCGTGCAATTTCATAGTTTTCTGGGTGTACCCAGGTATTATCCAGGGGATCAGGACTTTCAGGAATCTTAAGGAAGCCTGCGCATTGTTCAAAAGTCTTTGGCCCCATGGAGGGAACACGTAAAAGATCCTGGCGGGAGCGAATTTTCCCGCTTTCTTCTCGGTGTCGGATGATCTTCTTTGCAAGAGAGCTGTTTATGCCTGAAACATACTTTAACAGGGATGCGCTTGCAGTGTTCAGGTTGACTCCTACGTTGTTGACTACCGACTGTACTACCTCATCAAGCGTTTCTGACAATTTTTTCTGATTGACATCGTGCTGGTACAAACCAACACCGATAGATTTAGGATCGATCTTAACCAGCTCGGCCAGGGGATCCTGTAGTCGACGACCAATAGAAATAGCACCACGGATGGTAAGATCTAAATCGGGGAATTCCTCCCGGGCAATATCACTTGCAGAATAGACCGAGGCTCCGTCTTCATTAACAACCGTGTAGAGAATTTCAAGCTGGTTCTGGCTGATAATCTGCGCTACGAGTTCCTGTACTTCATGGCTTCCCGTCCCGTTTCCTATTGCGATGAGCTGCACGTTGTACTCTTTAATGTTTTGTAAAAGAAGACGTTTAGCTTCCTCAGGGTGTTGCTGGTAGATAACAAAACTACCCAGGTATTTGCCTGTTTCATCGAGGGCTGCGCATTTAGTTCCTGTCCGTATACCCGGATCGATACCAAGCACTCGTGTACCTTTGATGGGCTGTTGCATCAGGAGATTTTTTAGATTCTGACTGAAGATAGAAATTCCGTGCTCATCGGCAACATCACTCTGATCTCCTCGTAGCTCTCGGATGACCGCAGGAGAAAGCAATCGCTTAAGTCCATCTTCTATGGCGGTTTTATGGTATTCATTATGGATGATGTAGTGTCGCTGCAAGAGTTCTGTGGCTGCATTCTCGTCTACATCGACGGAAACTTCCAGTTCTCCCTCTCGTTCCCCTCGATTTATGGCGAGGACCCGATGCGGTTTTATCTGTGAGAGCGCTTCAGTGTACTCCCAGTACATCTGGTAGGTGCTCGTCTTTCGTTTTTCCTCATCACCGATGCCTTTTACGATGACCTTTCCATCGGCCAGGTAAAAATCCTTGATCTGTTTACGATTTTCGGGATCCTGAGCAACCCGTTCCGCAAGGATATCCATCGCCCCCTGTAAGGCTTCATCGATGGAATGCACCGAAAGCTCCGGATGTTCTACATCTTCTTTAAGGAATTCCATTGCTCTGATTCGAAGCGGTTCATCTTTCAGTTCGAGCATGGCATCTGCCAGGGGTTCCAGTCCCTTTTCCTGGGCGAGCATGCCACGGGTTTTCTTTTTACGCTTGTACGGTGCATAGATATCTTCTAATTCTGTTAAGGAAACTGCCCTGGATATGTTCTCGTACAGAGTTTCAGTGAGTTTTCCCTGTTCAAAGATACCTCGAATAATTTCGATACGGCGAGTTTCAAGATTTTTTAGACGGGTAAAAAGATGATCGATCTCCCTGACCTGTACTTCATCCAGACTCCCTGTTTTTTCTTTTCGATACCGGGCAATAAAAGGTACGGTACAGCCTTCCGAAAAAAGACCAATCACTGCCGAAACCTGGCTTACCTTGATAGAAAGCTGTTCGGCGATCTGATTCATGATGGTTACTTCGTTTGCCGATAGATTGTCGATGAATTCTTGTGTTAGTTCCATAGAGAGAGAAATTGTACACAATCGACATAAAAAGTAAAGATGATTGGTTCATTGCGGGCGGTGATGTCTATATCATAAAGCTGGATGCAAATGGGAATGTCCCAAACCCGTAAGACAAATCAGGGTACAGCGAGGGGGAAATCAGAAATTGTTTGAGGTTTTGCCGTAGTGGGGGTTTGTTTTCCCCCGGTTAGTTCCTTAACCCGTTCGGCTATGTAGGCTTCCAGGGTGGATACGGTGATTTTCCCTTTACCAAAAAGGTCTGCTTTTCCGCTCAGTCCTTCCAGAAGAGCTTTTGTAAAGGCTCCGTTTCCCCAGGCAGAGTCTTCGAGGGAATACTGTCTTCCGGTAGATGAGGCAAATACCACAGCACCGCTCTCTACGCTGGACAGTTCATTTACCACTCCCGTGATATCTGTTGCCCCTCTTCTGCCTCCAAAAACGTTCCCCGAGTGGCAGGTGTCGATAAAGAGAAGAGTTTTTCCTGCGAGGGAAGCCACGGTATTCTTGATGTCCGTAAAGGGAACTGCAGTACGTTTCAGCCTTTCCGGATCAGCGTTCTGGGGAAGAAAGTAGAAAATGCCTGAAGGATCGTTCACCCCGTGCCCGGCCATAAAGATCATAGCCACATCCTTTGCAGTGGTTTCCCGCTGGATCCATTCCAATCCGTCCAGGATTTCCTCTTTTGTCGCCTTTTCATTGATGAGTACTTTTCCTATCACATCCTGATACAGTTTTCCTTTCTGGGCTTTTATTACGCGAAAGAAATCTTCCGCATCCTTTGCAGCGTACTGGAGGCGGAGATCCTTCAGCTGGTATTCACTAACCCCTACAGAGAGCACGTACAATTTGGGTTTGATCAGCACCTCTTCCTTCTTTTCTCCCTTCCAGAAGAGGCGTATCGTGGCAGGTTCGCCTACTGCAAATGCATTCTCAGCGATGAGGGAGAGTTCGCAGTCCCGTTCCGGTACCGGAACCGTAATTTCTGCGATTTTTTCCGATTGGGGAAGAACCGTTAATCCCCGGGTAGTTTCGATCGGACGTCCGTCTACCAGTACACGGAGGGCAGTAACTTTTTCCTCCGAGGGATTTTCGATCTTGTATTGGACCGTTACCTGATTTTTTACTAGGGTAGTGCCGTCTTTCGGGGAGAGAATCTGCACCTTGGGAGGGAGAACCTGGGTAATTTCGATCGGTTTTTCCTCTCGCCCCGACTGTTCATTAGCAAAAGCAATCGCTTTTTCTTCATCGTACGTGGTAAAGATGTAGGAAATTACATCGGGACGGTACCGAAGCTCCCTAAACCGTGAGGCTGGATAAAAATCAGCCTCTTTTTCCTTCCCGGTGTTGATGTGCCATCCTATAAGATCTTCACCCCCCACAGAAGCGTCATAGTACCCGAGGGGTGTCCAGAGAATCCATCGGTCTAAATCCCGATGGAGGAAAAATGCAAGAATTTCCTCCCCATCCTCCATCCTGTACCACCGGACAGTTCCGTCATCCAGGGTAGCAACTATGACTTTTCCGTTCCCCGAAATATTAACCGCCCAGGCAGCACCCGGAACCGGAACGGTCCAGGATTCATCTCCTTCGCTATCGTAGGCCCGGAGGTACCAGTCAGTACCCAGTACAAAGCCAGAACTATCCGGTGAAATGGCAAGGCTTCGGCAGGTCTCATACGATTCCAGTTCAAGAGGTATTCCGTTAAATTGGGGATACTCCGAATGAAACCAATCTGAGATTTCCAGTTCTTCATTCTCTTGGATAGGCCCTGCAAGACCACCCTCTTCTTCTGGATCCTGGATAACCTCTTTTCCTTCCACATCGAGCAGAATTTCTCCCCCCTCGTAACCGAACTTTACCCGGGAACCGTCGTTGGAGACATAGAGGGAGTCTGTAGTTCTAAGGAATCGGACACTTTCCGGCTGCCGGTACAGGAGCCTCTCTCCCCTGGAATCGAGTATCCCAAAGGACGGCTCTGCGGAACCAAACACGATACCCCCCTGCTTTAAGGGAAGTATCTGGAGGATCGAGTCTTCTGCCGCAAGAAAATCCTGATAGGGCCCTCGACCTTTGTCACTCCATCTTCGAACCGGATGGCCCCAGAGGGTTTCATTCCAGTACCTTCCTGCAGCATAGAGATACTTTCCGTCGGTAGACCAGCATACCGTGGCAAGGTCATAGGTGGTTTCCGAACAATCGGGAGTATATAGGTATTCCAGGTCAAAGGAATATACCTCCACCAGAGGTTGATCCTGAAACCCTACGGCAATCCGGGCTCCATCCGGAGAATACCTGATATGGAAAGGCCGTTCTCCTACCCGGGTAACCACTTTTTTAATAAGGTTAAAGTTTCTATCGTAGAGACGAAGATTCCCGTCGTACGCTCCGGTAACGAGTTTTCCATCTTTACCAAAATCAAGTCCATATACCTCGCCCTGATAATCGATGTCTTCTTTAATCTGGGTAAACAGCACAGTTTCATAGATTCGGATGCCACCCTGTCCGATCCCGGCCGCTAAGAATCTTCCATCCGGGGAAAAAGCAAGATGGTTAATAACTGAGGGAAGACCGGGGAGCCGTTTGAATAGCTTCCCTGATTCCCGCTGAAACAGGTAGATACTGTTCGTTCCCTCCCATTCATAGGCAGTCCATCCAGCCGCAGCGACGGTAGAGCCGTCAGGAGAAATCGCTACCGCATAGATTCTTCCTTCCTGGGCAGTGCCGATAGGGGGACGAAGTACTTTCAGGAGGTTCCCGGTTTTCAGGTCCCAGATGCGGATGGTTTTGTCATTCGACGCGGTAGCCAGGAATCTCTCTTCAGCATCGAACCCGATCCGGGTAATTATCGCGGTATGCATCTGGGTTTCAATGCGGAGGATGGGTTCAGAAGGAGGTTCGTCTCCGTATGCGAGGGGGAAAACGAGAACAAGGAGAAGAAAAACAGCCAAAATCCCTACATTTTTTCTCAGTGCCTTGATCATAGGCGTTCCTATATCGATAGAGTGCTATTCCTTCCAGGGGAAAATCATTCCCTTCAAGGTGCGTTTTCCTACCCGTTCCCGTTCTTCCTCCAGGAGAGTGTCCCAGGGGATGTGTTTCCGATCCGCATCGGGGTGTTGCTCCAGATAATCATACTTCAAGAGCCGGAGTTTAAACCCCACCTGAAACCAGAGGAGGATACCTGTTACTCCCGGGAGAAGAAACGCGGTTAAAGCCGATAGCACAAAGATCACCGCGGCTCCCAGGGCGAGGAAAACGGTAAAACCGGTATTATCAAAAAATACTAAAAAGCATTTCTTTAGAATCTTTTTGAGATTGGTATCCAATTGCACTCGTATGGGAAAAAAATAGAGGCTGGAAAGGATCCAGAGAACACTGATCCAGAATAAAAGCACGAGAGCAATAGGGCCCAGGATAGATTTAATAGAAGCGTATACGGGAAAAGCTACCATTAGAATAAAGAGATGCAGTATTGCAATCCCTCCCAGGGCCAGACTGGATGGCCAGGATTCTTTAAAAAATTGAACGAATTCCAGAAATCCCGGCTGACGGTAGCAGGCTACCTCGTACATCATAAAGGAAACCGTTCCTGCATAGAGAAATAGGATCAGGATTCCCAGAACAAACGAGGCAGCGGATGCACCTACCCCGAACCGGTAGAGCCAGGAGGGTAATACAAGGGGAATCGCAGCCAGAAGGATGAATCCCAGGTTCAGAATAACTACCGGAAAAAGG
>JAGODW010000087.1 GCA_017998025.1 Spirochaetales bacterium | reverse complement strand
GCTTTTAGCAGTTCTTCTCTTTTTTGTTTTAGAACATCCAAACGTTCCTTACTTTTCGGATCGTTCCCGACTTCCAGGATCGTCTCACTCCCTGAACCGGATCCTAGAATCTTTGCATTAATCTCTTCCGATGCCCGCAGATGCCCTCCCACAATGGCAGCCCGTTTCCCTTTACAAATGATCTTCTTGTTGGCAATTATATAAGAATTAATGATACCATCACTTACAATTACGTTTTCCCCTGCTTCTACCGTAGCATTTTCAATAAATCTAGCAAAAACCGAATGGGCACAGAGGATCTTTCCGGTACTCTTTCCTGCTATCCCCTGGTGAACAATAATATCTCCCTCTGCATCCATATCTGATTTCCCCACACTTCCCATCACCTCTATATTGCCCGCAGCTTTCACAGAGAAACCATCCTCTACGTTTCCTCGTACAACTACTGTACCGAGAAATAGTATGTTCCCGGTTTTTAAATTTACATCCCCTTCAACCGTATAGACAGGTTCTACATTGATCTTATCTGCCGTAATTACCACCTGGCCATTGATCTCTGCTAGGGCACTCATTCCATCTTCGGACAAGCGTACATTCTTTCCTACCTGTATTTCACAGTCCTTTCCGTCCTTAGCAGGAAGCAATTTCCCTGTAACCGTTCTTCCGCTTTCTCCCCGTTCTGGAGGTATTTTTCTAGCCAGAACCTGCCCTTCGACTACATTCTGAATTAGATTTAATTCCTTGAAGTCTACCCTTCCATTCTTTTCCTTTAGTCTGATCTGGGAAGTATCCCGCTCAAAGGTATATACCACATAGGCATCCCTTCCATTCTTTGGTTTCGTACCTTCTGCCACAACGATAGCAATTCCATACTGCGGATCTTCTTCCAGATCCCTCAGCACTTCCTCTTTTATCCCGTACACAATACCGTTCCTCTGAAGAAACTCCACCATGGCGTCAAATGTTGGATCTGATCCACCGGCACCCGGTGGGTGTAAGATCAGGGCAGCCCGCATTTCTGCATCCAGTATTTCAACAGACATCATAGGATCATTCGCCGGATTATGGGCATAATCTGCAATTTTTACAAATTCATCATCCGCATACCGTACAACTTTTGCTACCATCCCGGTATCGAAACGGCCACCGTATCGGCGATTAATCTTATCAATCGCTTCCCGTTCTGTTACTCGCTTACCCCTGCCCAGGGGAGGAGAAACCTTTAGAAAAACCCCCTCAGGAGTAAGACGGACGCAAACTCTCCCATCCCGATGTTCTGCTTTATGATCTTCTGCAAAACCGAAATCCATCTCCAGCCGCTCTTCCTCTTCTTTCCCTGTAGCAGATTTTAGGGTTTCATAGGCAATGATAGTCCAGGGTTTTCTCCCCAATCCAAAGGTTCCTTTGGAACCTTTTTCCAGTACCTCATACTCTAAATCCCGTATTTTCACCCCTAATTCAATAGAAGCCTGGTTAAGAGCATCTTCCAGTGTTTCCCCGGAAGCCTGTACCCTTTTACGGAATCTATCCTGCTCTGCCTGTTCCTTTAGATACTCTCGTATTTTTTCCAGCGTAACCATGCTTATAGAATCCCCTTTTTTATGTTCGTCAGTTTCGCCCGTAGCCTCATAATAGCCTTGGTATGAAGCTGAGAAACTCGAGACTCTGTTACCTCTAAAACCTTCCCAATTTCTTTAAGGGTAAGATCTTCATAATAGTACAGGACCAGAACCTTTTTTTCCTTTTCAGGAAGTTCTTCAATTGCCTTGATAATTACCCGTTTGATCTCTTCCTTTTCTACGAGGATTTCTGGATTCATGCTTTGAGGCGATTCGATACTATCTGCAATAGAAACAGTATCGTTATCTTCTCCGGTATACCATACATCGTTTAATGAAAGGATAGAGGTTCCACTGATTTTTAGCATGGTCTTTTCAAACTCTCTTACCGAAACCCCTAGAGCACCGGCAAGTTCACGATCACTGGCCGCCCTTCCTAACGATGCCTCCAGTGTACGCATCGTATCCTCAATTTCCCGGGTTTTTTGGCGTACTGAACGAGGAACCCAATCGATAGATCGAAGCTCATCGAATATAGCCCCTCGGATTCGGGTTACTGCATACGTTTTAAACTTAACATGTTTATCCGGATCAAACTTTTTAATGGCATCAAAGAGCCCAAAGATTCCGAAACCCACCAGATCATCAAATTCGACCGTATG
This sequence comes from Spirochaetales bacterium, assembly GCA_017998025.1. Taxonomy (GTDB): domain Bacteria; phylum Spirochaetota; class Spirochaetia; order DTKZ01; family DTKZ01; genus DTKZ01. The sequence continues at coordinate 4,394 of JAGODW010000087.1, read as the reverse complement.
GGGCATTCCTATAGCGATCTTACCTGCCACATACTTAACCAGCGGTGCATACTGTTTTACAAACATATCACGAATTTTAGGATCCCGTGTTTTTTTATAATTTCTCCAGAATTCCTCTTCTGCCTTTTCGTCCAAGAGTTTCTCCTCCATTTCAAATTTACCCTTCTTTGTCCCGTTTCAACAATGTCTGAACTGCCTTTGCAAGAACAGCCGGGTCCTGTCCCTCTGCCCCTAGAGTTCCTTCCGCGGTTCCCGAAAGGATTTCCGGAGTGCTGATTTCTGAGAAAGAATCCCCGAATTTCCCTAGATCAGGAAGGGAATCCAGTTCGTCCAATTCGGGTTTTCCTGCTTCTTTTGAACTGCTTGCCTCATTTTCTGAGGGGATAGAGAGGGTTTCGATTCCTTTCTTTGGATCTGCTCCATACATTGGTTTTGATACTTCTTCGATCTCCTCCACGAAGTCTTCAAACTCTTTTGGTTCCTGGGGAGAGAGGAAGGAGTCTTTAGATCCATCCGATTGATGGGGATTATGTTCTGGGATTACTAAATCTACCCGATTTGCTTCGGTCCGAGTATCCTCTATCACCTGGAAGAGTTCAGGCAAAAAACGCTGGATAGCCCATAAGGATACAAATAGCAATCCTGAAAAGAATGCACCCCCTAAAATAGCTCGAAACAAGAGGGTAAGGAATCCTACACCCGCTGTAATTCCGACTAAACAGGAGACAAGAAAGGCAACCACCCCTCCCCCTAGAACAACTTTCCCCTTCTCCATGTCAAAACTTCCTCACCCTCTTACACCTAGATTAGGGTAAATATGTATCGTCGTCAAGCATCAAGTTTTTCCCAATAGTTTTCTTATAAACTCACCTATTCCGCTTCCATTCTTATACTCTACCCTCTCCAACCGGGATGCGATATGTTTCATGCATATACTTGCTTTAGACCTGGGATCCAGGATTAAGAATGGTTTTTGACGGAGGACAGCTGTTTGAACAGCGGGATCCTCATAAATAAAACCAAGATAATCTACCTTTACGTTGAGAAACTGTCCGGCAATGGTTACTACTCTCTCAGCTACTTTTTTGCCTTCCACTACACTCTTAACTCGATTTACAATCAGTTTCATTCCCAGATTCAGATTCTCGATCTCCGTAACTATGATTTTTATAATACCGTATGCATCCGTCATTGCAGTAGGTTCAGGGGTAGTAACAATGATGGCATCATCCGCTGCTGCAATAAATGAAATAACATTATCAGATACTCCCGCTCCGGTATCGATAATGATTATGTCCGCTACAGATAATTTGGAAATCTCATCGACAAACTGCCTCCGTTCCTCCTCCGTAAGGTTTGCTATGCGTGCAAATCCGGAAGCTCCTGCAACGATCTGGATACCATAGTTTGTTTCTAGAATGATGTCTTGCATTGTTTTCTGTTTCCGGATCAGATGGTATAGGTTGTATTTAGGGATAATTCCTAGAATAACATTTACATTCGCCAATCCTAAATCGGCATCCATCAGGATTACCCGCTTCCCCATCTGAGCGTACGCAATTGCAAGGTTTGTGGAAAAGTTCGTCTTTCCAACGCCTCCTTTTCCACTCGCTACTGCTATAATTCTGGTTTTTCGATCTGTCGGGGAAGGAACCATCTCTTTCACTTTCATTAGTTCTCGAAGGGTTTCTGCTTGGTCCGGCATCCTTTACTCCTTTCGTGTAAAACAATCTTCAAATTGGATTCCGTATTTTTTTTCCAGTACTTCCCGCTGAATACGGAACCCCTGTAACCGCATGAGCAACCGTAAGGGGGTTGCAGCCTCTATATCCTGGGGTACCCTCTGCCCATCGGAAAGATAGGATACAGGTTTTCCCCTCTCTGAGAGCGTACTAATAAGCGAACCTACCCGGGAGGTTTCATCCAGCTTGGTAATGATAACGGACGCATATTCAAAGGGTTCAAACTGGCTCATAATTTCTAGAATGTCAGCTGCTTTGGTAGTAGCACTGACAGCCAGATGAACCGTGGCCTTTCCCGAAACAGCGTCCAATAGTTCTTTCATCTCGGCTAGTTTTACAAAATCCCGAGGGCTCTTTCCAATTGTATCGATAAATACCCGGTCCACATCCTGGTATAAGGAGATGTATTTCTTCAAATCAGTGTATGTTTCTGCACAGGCAACAGGAATGCCCATGATGTTCCCATACGTCTCTATTTGTTCTTTCGCGGCAATTCGATAGTTATCGATGGTTAGAATGCGAACCTTATCCGGTCTAGGAGAACTTACCCCATACAGGGCAGCAAGTTTGGCAATGGTAGTCGTTTTACCTACTCCCGTAGGTCCCACAATAACAAAGACAATCGGGCCTCCTCTGCTGTTTTCTTGATATATCCGAATAGATTCCCCTATCCATTCCACCACGGAATCCTGAACACTTTCAAAATTCTCAAGCTGATCTAAGGAAAACTCTCGTTTCAACCGGTCAGAGATTCTATGGATGTACGTTTCCGTGAAATCATTCTCCCTTAACAATTCTTCGATACGCAGAATGGTTGGATGAGATTCTAATTTTTTCTCCGGAGGGGCTTCCAGTTTTTCCCTGATTGCCTGCACTTCTTTCAGTACTTCCTTAAGCGCCGCTTCCTGAATTTTGGGAGCGGTTTGAGCTGTCGAAAGGATCTTCTTTTTTTCTTCCTCTATGTCTACCATCTTTTTTCGGGGCATATCGTTCACTACGTACCCGGAAATTTCCACCCCTTCCTTGGCAAACAGCCCGAGGAATCCTCCTATCCGAATTGTCCGATGGGTAAGGATCTTTGCCTGGTCTCCATACTTCTGACGGATTTTCTCTATAGCTTCTCGATGAGAATAGGCTTGTTCTGTGAAATATTGCATAGGCGTCATCCTTCTAACTTGATCTCACCTAATGCTTCCAGCTTCACCTCCGGAACAATCTCCGGAACCGAGAGTACAACCAGGTCGGGAAAATCCCGCATTGTGCTGGAACGAACCAGCGGTCTGGCCGCCTCTGAGCAGAGAATAATAGGAAAGTATCCTTGTTCCTGAACAGATCGGATCGAATTTGCAAGAGTATTGATCCATTGACGATGAATATCTGGTTTTAATCCTGCAATTACCCCTCCGGCTGTCTCTACCCGGGAGTCAATAATCATCTGTTCCAGCTTAGGGTGAAGAGTAAATACCCGGAGCGTTTTAGATTCATCCGCATACTGCTGACAAATCTGTCTTGCCAGCGTTTGTCGAACCTTTTCAATTAAAAAGGTAATATCCTTCGTAACAGCCCCATAATCGGCCAGACACTCAAGAATAGCCACCATATTTCGGATAGAGACGCGCTCCCGGAGAAGTCCCTGAAGAACTTTCTGAATCTCGCCCAGGGAGAGATTTTTCAGTGTCTCGTCTACTACAGCCGGATAATCTTTTTTCAGCGTATCTAGGATAGCCTGAAGCTCCTGTCTACCCAGGATTTCCGCTGCATGTCTCTTGATAACCTCTGTCAAATGGGTTGCAATAATGGAGGGAGGATCGACCACTGTATACCCGGCCCTTTCTGCCTGGTCCCGGTCTTCCTCCGCTATCCAGAGAGCCGCTAACCCAAAAGCAGGATCCCGGGTAGGCTCTCCGGGTACTTCCTCTTTCACCTTTCCCGGATTGATGGCCATATAGCTCCCTAATCGAAGGGAACCCCGTCCTACCTCAACTCCCTTAATTTTCAAACAGTATTCGGACGGTTCGAGCCTCATATTGTCGATAATCCGGATCCTTGGTACGACAAGTCCAATATCTAAAGCTGTTTCTTTTCGAATTCGGGTGATACGATCCAGCAACTCCGCCCCTTGATCTTTATCCACCAGAGGAATCAGACCATACCCCAATTCAAGGGAGATGGGATCCAACGGTACTACAGGAGAAATCTCTACCTGAGCTTCCTTTCCCTTTGCTTTTTCCGCTGCGGCTTCGGCAACGAGCGGTGCAGCTTCCTTTTTCCCCAGCGTGTAGGCAAAATAGGCAAACAGCCCTCCCATGGGAGCAAGGATATACCAGGGAAACCCGGGGAGAAAGGCAAGAACGATCAAGAAAAGAGCGGCTATCCAGTAGATCCGGGACTGCCGGGAGAACTGTTTGGTAACATCCTCTCCGAATGAGCCATCGGAAACAGCCCTTGTTACGATAAGGCCCGTTGCGGTAGATATGAGAAGAGCGGGAAATTGGGAAACCAGGCCATCTCCGATGGTAAGAGCAATGTACGTATTCACGGCCGTGCTCAGATCCTCTCCATGAAGGCTCATTCCTACGATCATTCCTCCTATCATGTTAACAACCGTGATGAGGATACCGACTTTCACCTTTCCTGAAACGAATTTAGAAG
>JAGODW010000086.1:2810-6620 GCA_017998025.1 Spirochaetales bacterium | reverse complement strand
ACAGATTCGCTTCTTCTCTCCTGTAAAAGAGTTGGCAAAAGGCACCTCTACTCTCATAGAATTGTCTCCTCCCCTGCCGAGCACGGCAGTCGTGACTCCCCTTGCTTCTTTAGAGAAACGGGTCAGCTCATGGAACAGATGATCTACCCTCTCCCTTTCCTCTGCTGTAGGGATATGGGTCTCCTTCATCCATCTCTCGATCTGTAATTCAATTTGGCGGGCTGTATCCGAAATTCCAAAAAAACCAAACGTCTGCCCGCTCCCTGCAAGTTTGTGCGATGTATTTCTCGCTCCGTAGAATACGTCCTCGTCGTATGCATCAGAGGCGTACAAGGCATGAAGCCCTGAAGCAAGGCTTTCGAGCCTCTCAGGGAGACTTTCTATATAACGGATTTTTAAGGCTTTTAATTTTTCTCGTACTACATCGGGAATTGTATCACTCACCCTTCCTCCCTGTATATTTTTATACTATCTCTTTCGTCAAGTATTCTTCAAAATTTTACCCATCGATTCCCTTTCAATTAGTGTTCCTTCAATCTCGATTCGATGGGGAGCGCTTCTCCCCTTTTCGATTCGTTCCATCAAAAGATGCGTGGCTTCTATACCAACCTTTGCGGGCGGGCAAGCAACTGTTGCCAGAGGCGGCCGCCATAATTTCGCCTCGGGTAGATCATCAAATCCCACCACAGAGAAGTCCCTTTGTATAACGATCCCCCGTTTTTCCAGCCCCATCATAAATCCAAAAGCGACTGTATCACTGTAACAGAGGGCTGCTGTCGGCACCGGATTCATAGCGAGGACAGCTTCTACACAGACTGAACCTCCGGCAGCAGAAACTTCGGAAAGAAACGAGGCCGGCTCCGGGATGGGCAATCTTTCTTCCGCAAGGGCATTCCGAAACCCCCTATTTCGGTCGAACCAGGCGGAAGTGGACGACTCACCGCCTACGAATACGATTCTGCGGTGTCCTAGTTGTATCAATCTCTGTACAGCATGGTAAGCTCCTGAATAGTTAGCCGCTCCCACGTAGTCGGTATCCCAGCCGGGTATATACCGGCTGAATAGAACAAAAGGCACTCTCGATGTCTCGAGTATCTGAAGATCCTCCTTTGTAGTTCCTTTTACCGGACAGATCAGTATACCATCCACCCCATGTTCCAGCATAAGCTGAATAACCTTCCTTTGTTTCTCTATGGACTCTGAAGAATCGGCAAACAACAAGGTTTTCCCTTTGCGATCCAATTCCCGTTCTACCCAATCGGACATAGCGGCAAAAAAGGGGTTTTTAAAATTTGCTTCAATAAGCCCGATGGTATGGGTTTTCCGATTCCTGAGAGCTGCAGCGGTACGGTTATATACATATCCAAGCTGGGTTGCTGCTTCCCGAACTTTAACGGCTGTTTTTGGAGCAATAAGAGAACTTCCCCGGAGCACTAGAGAAACAGTGGAACGGGAAACACCGGCAGCCCGGGCAATTTCTTCCAGGTTAACCTTTCGTTTTGCAAGGCCTAACAGTCCATTTGTGTCTTCCACCCGAATCCCCCATCAATTCAAGCAGTATTTTGCTTAGCCCGATTTAAGTATACACCGATTCGAGCGAGGATGGAATTGATAGAGCCTCTTTCAAAACTAGTGTTTTTTATCCAGGCGATTTCCAAAAATCCCTATTGTGTATGGGTTTACGAATTTCGCCTCGCTATCAAGGTGGATTTTTGAAAACGCCTCGATAGGAATTTATTTGTTTGACAAACCAGGGTGGGCGTGGTACAGTTAGTTAAATCGATCTAAAATCTATAGGGTTGTAAATTATTAAGAGGGTGTACCGTATGATCTTCACAAGAATCTGCGACGCCTACGCAAGGTTTCTTCACAAACTCATGTTAATTCTCGGCCTTGCCCTTATCTTCGCCGTAACCCTCCAGGTTCTGGGAAGGTATGTCCCCTTCGTTCCTCGCTTTCTCTGGCCTCTGGAACTTTCCAACTTTACCCTTATCTGGCTTGTCTTTCTTGGCTCTATCTTAGGGCTCAGGGAGAAACGGCATTTCACCGTCGATCTTTTCATCGGGAAAAAACTATCACCCTGGTTCAACGCATTCTTAAAGGCCGTGTACTATATATCTGTCGGAGTCGTGACCTATATTTTTATTGTGTACGGGTATTCCTACTTTAAAGAATGGGGTCTAATCCAGCATTCAGAGATAACAGGCATTAGTATGGGCTTTTTATATTTTTCTGTTCCTTTAGCAGGAGTCTCCTGGGCATTATTTCTAGTAGAAAATATTTACTACGACCTTACTGGCAAAAATAAGGTCAGGGAGAATAAGGCATGACAGCGTCAACTGTTTTTATTACCATGTTTACCCTTCTCCTGGTGCTCATCATCCTCCGAGTGCCGGTATCCTTTGCCCTTGCTTTTGCAGTTATCCCAATTCTTGTCCTTACACCGGAAGTCACCCCCATCATGCTCCTTCAGAGGATGATGATTCAATACGGGTCCTTTATCATGATCGCTATCCCGATGTTTGTACTGGCAGCCAATATCATGAACACGTCAGGCATTACAAATATGCTGCTCAGGCTCGCACGCGCGATGGTAGGACACCTTCCAGGCGGATTGGGGCATGTGAATGTCGTCACCAGTATGATCTTCGCTGGAATCTCAGGCTCGTCAAACGCAGACGCTGCAGGTGAGGGTTCCATCATTATTCCTGCGATGATTAAGGAAGGTTACGACACGAATTTTACGGTAGCCGTTACAGCCTGCTCAGCGGTCATGGGAGTAATTATCCCTCCAAGCATTATTATGGTTGTCTGGGGCGGAGTCATGAACGTTTCAGTTTCAGGCCTTTTCCTTGCCGGGATTGTTCCGGGTCTTTTGATAGGATTTTTCCAGATGGGATTAGTCCACTACTTCGCAACGAAACGGCACTATCCAAGAACTTCTAAATTTTCAATGAAAGAACTCTACCTGGCTATAAAGGAATCGATCCTTGCAATCTTCACCCCTATCATCATTGTCGGCGGTATCGTCTTCGGTATTGTCACTCCCACGGAAGCCTCTGTCGTCGCTGTTTTCTACGCAGCCATCCTAGGATTCTTCGTGTACAAGACGCTCAACGTGTCATCGTTCCTGAATGTACTAAAGGAAACACTGGAGCTTTCAACGATCGTGCTTTTTTGTGTAGGTACCGCTGCCATCTATGCATGGGTCATGGCCTACTACAAAATCCCGCAGTTCCTTGTTGAATTCATGGGGGGCATCACATCGAATCCTACCCTTATGCTTATGCTGATCGTGATTGTATTCCTAATCGTGGGTATGTTCATAGACGCTGTTCCTGCGATCATTATATTTGCACCTCTTCTCAGGCCAGTTGCGGAAAGTGTCGGCATCCATCCCATGCACTTTGCAATTGTTGGCTGTATCGCACTTGCCTACGGTCTTATTACACCACCGTATGGTCTCTGCCTCCTCATAGCGTGCGATATAGCTAAGATCAATTGCATTACGCCCCTGAAGGAGGTCGGAGCCTTTCTCGGTGCAATGCTGATCGTTCTCCTCATCATCATCTTTTTCCCGGTGGTAACCCTGGGACTTCCCCAGCTTCTTATGCCAACTGCTTTCTAGGAATTTCCACTGGAGATTTATGTCTGAAGCTTTTTTCTTGTACTGATTTGATTTGGTTTGACAAACCGCGGGGGGCATGGTACAGTTAATTAAATCGATCTAAATCTTTATCATAGGAGGGATAGAACAATGAAACAATCCCGTAGAATTGCAATGGGGATTCTCTGTATTCTACTCTTAGG
>JAGODW010000086.1:0-2710 GCA_017998025.1 Spirochaetales bacterium | reverse complement strand
GTTTGACAAACCGCGGGGGGCATGGTACAGTTAATTAAATCGATCTAAATCTTTATCATAGGAGGGATAGAACAATGAAACAATCCCGTAGAATTGCAATGGGGATTCTCTGTATTCTACTCTTAGGCCTGCCACTCTATGCCGGCGGCTCTAAGGAGAGTGCTGCTCCAAAAGCAGAAGTAAAACCCATAAAGCTGGTGGGAGGCACCATGTTGCCGGAAGGACATGTATTCTGGCAGACGATTGTATTCTTTCGCGACAAACTGAAAGAATACTACAAAGGGCCGCTGGAAATAGACTTACACCATTCCGGTTCTCTGGGTACGGAAAAAGATGCCATTGAATTCATGATTCAGGGGACTGCAATTGATTTTTACATCATTTCACCCGCATGGATTGCTACCTGGGATAAAACAGCCCCGATCATTGATGCTCCCTTCTTGTTTAAAAGCGTTCCCCACTGGGAAAAATGTCTCAATATGAACGTATTCCAGTCGATCGAAGACAATATGATCAAGAAGGGTGTCCGGTTCATCGGGTATGGCGGAGGCGGTTCCCGGAACATTATCAGTAGAAAACCGGTCTATACTATCAACGACTTTCCAAATATAACGATGCGGGTTCAGGGCTCGCCCCTCCATCAGAAAGCATTCAGCGCTACCGGTCTAAAAGCCACTCCTATGGATTACATGGAAGTGTATAACGCTATCAAAACCGGGGTTCTGGATGCGCTGGAAAACGAACCGGCAGGTCTGGAATCCATGAAATTCTATGAAGTAGCTCCTTACTATATCCTCACGGATCATCAAATCGTTACAAGAATCCTTGCCTTCAGTGAAAAACGGTTCCAGAGTTTCCCGAAAGATTTACAGGAGGCCATTATTAAGGCGGGGAAGGAAGCCGGTGCTTTCCACAGAAAAACGGAAGTTGCCCTGGGAGAAACCATTATAAAGAATCTTACGGAAAAACATGGTTTAAAAGTGATCCCCTTCGATAATACAGAAATGCGAAAACGAGCTCTCCCTGCGGTTGAAGAGTATGCCAAGGAAGTGGGTGCCTTAGATATCTTCAAGAAAGTACAGGAAATCGACTGAGTATATTCTCATCAATTTTATTCGGGGTGGGATGACAGAAACCCACCCCGGTCTTTATTTGAGTGAGCGACTGTTTTTAAATACAATAGTTAATCGATTTAAATTTGTAATAAAGCTGCTATTCTGGAGGTTCCATGGCAAAGAACAAGCTTATCTCCGCAGAAGAGGCGATTAAACTCGTCAAGGACGGGGATTCCCTCGTGATACAGGGCTCTGGAGGGGGAGTAGGAGAACCAACCCTCTTAATGAAAACCCTGGGAGAGCGGTACCGGACAGAGGGACACCCCGGAGGAATCACCGTGGTGCACTCTACAGGTCTGGGGGACAAGCAAGAGATCGGAATGGATTACCTGGCTCAGCCAGGACTGGTAAAACGGGATATTGCCGGGCATCTCGGTATGGCTCCTGCCATGGGAAAACTCATTCTGGAAAATAAAGTAGAAGCGTACAATTTTCCCCAGGGGGTACTGGGGCATATGTATGCTGCTGTAGCGGCAAAGACTCCAGGCGTAATTACAAAAATAGGACTTCATACGTACATAGACCCCCGTCTGGAAGGGGGAAGGATGAACGAGATCACCCGGGAAAACCTGGTAAAAGTACTTGAATTGGACGGGGAAGAATGGCTCTTCTACCCCCGGCTTCATTTCGATGTGGCCTTTGTACGGGGAACGACGGCAGATACCAAGGGAAACATTACCATGGAAGAGGAAGGAGCCTTTCTTGAGACTCCAACCATTGCACAGGCTGCGAAAAATTGTGGAGGAATCGTGATTGCCCAGGTAAAGTACCTGGCGCAGGCCGGTACCCTGAATCCGCATCTGGTAAAAATCCCTGGGATCTATGTTGATTACATCGTAGTGGATCCCGAACAGAAACAAACAGCCCTGGACTTTTACAATCCTGCCTACTGCGGCCATGTAAAAGTTCCCCTGGAAAGGATTCCCCCTATTCCTCTGGACGAACGGAAGGTAATAGCCCGGAGGGCTGCAAAAGAAATCTTTCCCGGCGCAGTAGTGAATCTGGGAGTGGGACTTCCCAGCGGTATTGCCTCGGTGGCTACAGAGGATGGCTTCATCGATGAGTTTACCCTAACGGTGGAACAGGGGGCTATCGGGGGCACGCCCGTGGGCGGGGTGATCTTTGGAGTGTCGTACAATCCTGAAGCAATTATCACCATGGATTCCCAGTTCCGTTTTTACGATGGGGGCGGACTAGACGTTGCTTTCCTGGGAATGGCTCAAACCGATAGAGAGGGAAACGTTAATTCCAGCAAGGTAGGAAAGATGCTGGCAGGGTGCGGAGGGTTCATCAATATTACCCAGAACGCTAAGAAGGTAGTCTTTACCGGTACCTTTACGGCAAAAGACTTTCAATGCCGGGTAACGGGGGGAAAACTAACGATCCTTTCCGAGGGTAAAGTGCAAAAATTTGTACCCAGGGTAAATCAGATTACCTTCAGCGGAAAGTACGCCGGGAGTAAGCACCAGAAAGTCCTATACATCACGGAACGGGCTGTGTTTTCCCTGGAGGAAGACGGGGTGCATCTGCGGGAAATTGCACCGGGAATCGACCTGGAACAGGATGTGTTAAACCAGATGGGATTCAAACCCATC
>JAGODW010000085.1 GCA_017998025.1 Spirochaetales bacterium | reverse complement strand
CTCGTAATCGATGAACAGTTTCGCCTTGCCCATGATCTGGGCTGGATCGATCTGTCCGGAGAGTTCCGCTTTGTAGAAGGTGGCTCGCAGGTGGCAGGCTCCCCGGGCGGACACTGCATACCCGAGTCCCATCCCTTTCAGAACCCTCGGCTCGAATCCAGCAGGTTCGAGCCCTTTTACGTGTACGGCGAGGTCTTCCAGTCCCCATTCCTCAGCAGCATAGCGGATTCCCCGGCCTAGGATTTCCCCCACTCCCTTGCGGAAGGCGATCTGCCGAAAGAGTTCTGCTATCTGGTCGGGTTGGTCGTAATCGATGGAAAAGTTCACCTTTCCCTCTCTATGGGCTTCGATGGTGAAGGCAGAGAGGTTCCCCGCGCTCATCGTGTCCAGACCCAGGCGGTCACACAGGTCGTTGAGCCACACTACTTCTTCCAGACTCGAGAGGGAGTTCAAGCCACCGAGAGCATAGATCGTTTCGTACTCCGGTCCGTCAATGGAAAGCCCTCTATGGCGACCCTTTCTTACCGTGGAGCGGCGGGTACATTTAAGGAAACAGTTCGGGCAGGGATGATGGGAGATCTCGAAGTTCTCTCGCATGTAGTCGGCGGAGAGGTTCTTCCAGTGCTCCAAGTAGCCCCCTTTCCAGTAGTAGGAAGGAAAACAATGCATCTGGTTGGTGGTGGCCACCTGCATGGGGGTTCCGTACTGAACATAGTTTCGCGTAACGGGTGAATCCTTTCCTTTTAAGGCAATGAGCCGGTTTAACTCCAGAAGAAGCGCATCATCCGCCACTTCGGGTTTCAGGGATCCGGAGAAGGAAATTCCTTTCACGTCTTTCGATCCGAGCACGGCTCCCAGTCCTCCTCTACCCAGACTACGGTATTTGTCGGATTTGATGCAGGCACAGACTACCCGGTTTTCACCAGCAGGGCCAATTACCATTCCTCCCGCACCGGGAGGAGAGAGGGAAAGAAGGGCTTCTTCCGTCTCGTAAGTCTCCTTCCCTGCCAGGGAAGAAGCGTCGGAAAAGGTCACACTGGAATCGGTAACGATGAGAAAGCTCAACCGTTTTGCCCTGCCGGAAAGAATCACTGCATCAACTCCGCAACCCTTTATCTTGGGAGCCAGGGTACCCCCGCAGTAGGATTCCCCGTATCCTCCTGTGGCAGGACTCTTGGAAAACGCACCGAACCGGGACTGGCTCCAGGTTCGGGTACCGGTAGCAGGCCCTACGGTGATGATGAATAGATTTTCCGGAGCAAAGGGATCCACACCGATCGGGTTGTAGTGGTACAAAAGGTAGGCTCCCAATCCTTTTCCCCCCAGGTAGGTTCGATATACTGTATCGGAAATATGCTCGTACCTATAGGTTTCATTTGAAAGATCGATCCAGAGTAGTTTGTTGAAAAAACCGTACATAGGAACAGTAAACCACAAAAAGGGGCGGGGGACAATGGATCGTAATCCCCTCGTTCATTTTCATGGGGGATCCACAGTTTCTGATCTTGTGTGTACTCCCAATTGAAAGCATACTTTAATACATGATCTATGTGATTGAAGACAATCCTCAGATTCGGGAAGTAGTGGTGGAGTACCTCAGGCTGAAAGATTATGAGGTACGGGAGTTCGCTGGTGTACGGGGAGTTGTCGAAGCAGCGGTTCACATGCCGCCGGAACTCTGCATCCTGGATGTCCTGCTTCCCGATGGGAATGGATTTGCCCTGGCAAAAAAACTAAGGGAACAGGTGCCTGAGGTACCATTTATCTTTCTAACGGCAAAGGACACCGAGTCCGACCGGATACTGGGGTTGGAGCTGGGAGCGGAAGATTACGTGGTTAAGCCCTTTTCCCCCCGGGAACTTATTCTACGGGTGGAAGCGGTATTGCGCAGAACGGGAAAGAGAGGAGCACAGGGAGAAACCCTTTGGGAATGGGAGAACTCCGTTCTACAGATCGACGAACCGTCCCATACCCTCGCTGTGGACGGAACGGGGATAAAACTTACCAGCGCAGAGTGGAAGATCCTTTCCTACCTGGCTTCCCAACCGGGGGTAGTGGTAAACCGGGAACGGATTCTGGGGGATTGTCTTGAGTACATCTATGCAGGGTCAGAACGGACTATAGATACCCATATAAAGAATATCCGGAGCAAGCTGGGAAAGGACGGCTGGATTGAGACAATCCGGGGATTCGGGTACCGTTTCCAGGGTAAAAGAAAAAGATAGGAGAAGGATTTTTGAAACGAAAGCTGAGAAGGGGTCTATTCTTCGAGGGATTTCTTACTTTTTTAGGGGGGGCGATCTGTATCGTGGGAATCCTGGCCGTTGCCCTCTACTGGGGCGTTTCCTCTTCTATCAAAGGGTGGAACCGTGAGGAAGCGTATGCCATCCGCGAAGCAGTGCGGGAAACGCTGGAAGAACTCTACCAAAGGGAGGGCCGACTTGATCCGATACAGATCCATCAAGAATTGGAAGCCCGACTGAACCCCACGCTGTTCATCTACATTGAGGATCCAGAGGGATCGGTGGTGTACCTATACCGGCAGGGGGAAGTGGTGCACGGGGAGGCGGGATCAGGACAAGGGAAGAACTTTATGCGCCGTCATGGACAGGACATCAGTCTCGAAGAGCTGCGCAGGGAAGGAATACTGATAGCCCGGTACACGGCGGGAACCCTCGGTTTTGAAACGATCGATGCCAATGCCCGTTTTATTTCCACCCTGGAACGTTCGATAATCCTGGGGCTCGGTGGAGCCATTGTTCTATCCTTTCTGGTGGGGTATGGATTTTCTCTCCGTATATCCCAACAGAGCAGGCGGGTAGCGGAGGGGCTTACGGCCATCAGCTCGGGGAGGAGAGATGTGTCTTTTCCCTTAAACCTTGTGCAGGAACTACAGAGTATTGCCCGGAATGCGGAACATCTACAGGAGAGGCTTGCCCGGGAAGAATCCCTTCGCCGACAGTGGACTTCCGATATCGCCCATGACCTTCGTACTCCGGTAACCAGCTTGCGGGGACAGTTGGAAGGAATGATCGATAAAGTGCTTCCCCTTACACAGGATCGGATAGAGATGATCTATCGGGAGGTGCTCCGGATGCAGAGCCTGGTATTGGACCTCGCGGAACTATCCCGTATTGAAGCCCCCGAGTTCAAACCGACTGTCACAGAAGTTTTTCCCCCCAGGCTTCTTGCGGATCTTCGCTCCCGCTTTGAGGTATTTGCTAGGGAGAAGGGATGTACGCTGGAAGGTTCCTGGGAAATCGAATCTTTCCCAGCGGACGAAAAACTCCTTTTCCGGGCGCTGAGCAATCTAATCCAGAATGCCCTCAAATATGGGAAACCAGGGGTAGTAGAGGTGTTTTTTTCCGAGAAAGACGGCTTTATTAGAATTGAGGTGAGCAATCCGGGAACTATACCGGAAGATCAGATTCCTTACCTATTCGCCCGGATGTACCGGGGAGATGCTTCACAGCAGGAAGAGGGATCAGGACTGGGATTGGCGATCGTAGAGGCGATTGCCAGAGCCCATAGCGGGAGGGTGGAATTCCAGAATACTTCTGAGGGGAAAAGCCGTTTCCGGTTGTTTCTTCACGAAAACTTCACAGATTCTACATAGAGACTCCTCAGAATTCCTCTATATTGAAGGCAGATTTAGCACAGGAATAACCTGTAGAGAGGAGGAGGTATGAAAAATAAAACCCGTATTGCCCGGGTTCGTCTGGGCGTGCAGCTGGCTTTTCTGGTAATAATAACTTTGATCAGTCTGAATCACAGTCTTGCCACTTATGGGATCCAGATCCCCCTGGTAGGATCCGCATCCCTCCATGGGATCTGTCCCTTTGGAGGAGTTGTATCCGTTTACCAGTTTCTCACCCTGGGCAGTCTTGTGCAGAAAGTACATGAGGCCTCCCTGGTACTCATGGGAATCGTGTTTTTTCTTGCCATTCTGGTGGGACCTGCCTTCTGTGGTTGGGTCTGCCCCCTGGGTACGGTGGAGGAACTGATCGGCAAACTTGGCCGCAAACTCTTCAAGAAAAGGTACAATACGTTTGTGCCCCCTCGTCTGGATAGATACCTCCGGTACCTTCGCTACGTTGTCCTTGTTCGGGTGGTATACGTAACAGCGGTTACGATGAAGCTCGTGTTTGCTGATGTGGATCCCTACTATGCGTTGTTCAATTTTTGGACAGGGGAGGTTCCCCTCACAGCTATCCTGATTCTACTAGCGACTCTGATTGGCTCTCTTTTTATTGAAAGACCCTTTTGCAAGTACCTTTGCCCTTATGGGGCCCTCCTGGGAATCTTTAATAAATTCCGGATTTTCACTATTCGGAGGAATCCCTCTACCTGCATCAACTGCAAGGCCTGCGACCGGGCCTGTCCTATGAATATAACCATCTCCACTGCAGGAGCGGTACGGGATCACCAGTGTATCACCTGCCTTAAGTGTACTTCCGAGGCTGCCTGTCCCGTACAGGAAACAGTTGAGCTGATGGCGGGTAACGTTTCCAAGGAGGTAGTGAAATGAAACTGTATCTTAGAACGAAGGTCCTGGCGGTTTTAATCGTTGGGTTGTTTGTAGGAGGAATCTACCTATCCCAGGCACTCGGATGGTGGTCTACTGTATCCAGAAAAGTAGCGCGGACAATTGCCTCCGGCGAGTTCGCGGGAAACGCGGATCCAGCGGATATCCGGGGTTCCTACACTTTTTCCGACATCCAGAAGAACTTCGGCATTCCTGTGGAGGTCCTCGCTAAGGCTTTCGGATTCGAGAAGGAACCGGATCCTGCTTCCATCCAGGCGAAAATGATCGAAGAACAGTACGGAGAGATCGATGGGAAGGATATAGGAACGGATTCTGTACGATTGTTTGTATCCCTCTATACAGGAATCCCTCATGCTTCTCCTGAAGAAGGAACGGGAATCCTGGAAACCGCATTCCAGGTATTGAAGGAAGCAGGCAAGCTTAGTCCGGATCAGGAAAAGGAACTGCTGCCTAAGGTGGTGAAGGTTCCTGGGGATAAAACGACCACTCCTCCTGCCTTACCTGCAGCACCGGCGGTTGCTCCGGAAAAAAGTCCAGATTCAGGAACCGCCGGCGGAACTCCCTCTACTGAGGTGCTTATTAAAGGTAAAACTACCTTCAAGGAAGTCCTGGCCTGGGGAGTTACAAAGGCTCAAATCGAGAAGGTATTGGGAAGACCCATGCCAGCGGAGGGCACGATCATCAAAGACTGGTGTACCTCGGAAGGTTTGGAATTCGGAACCATCCGTGACGCGCTCCAGCGGTTAAGGCCTTAATTTAGTTTATCGAACCTTGTGTATGTTCTTATAACTATAAATCAAGGGGTGTGTACCTCCCTTTATAATAGGGAGGTGCTCCTCTCTTTTCCCTCTACACAGGCTCTAACCCAATTTCTCAAGATATTCTTCCACTATAAAATCCACCTGTAGAAAAAAATAGTGGACAAGTCTTAAGTAATACCCTTAAAAAAATATAGAGGGAGACTCTCTATGTAAAATCAGATCGATATATATACACAAGGTTCGATAAACTAATCATTCTTTTAGAAGGTGAAGGTTGATACCCCCATCCGGTCAATTGCCTCTCTCCTTAAATTTTGATACGATAGAATATCTTATGAATGCAGGTACCATCCGATTCCTATTCCTGGGCTTGTTGCTGGTAAAAACAGTCTGGGAAAGTGTTCTGGTTGTTCTAAACATGCGAACCATCCGAAAACATGCCGACAGGATTCCAGACATGTTCCAGGGAACCATAAATGAGGAGACCTATCGTAAATCTGTGAACTACTCGTTAGAGAAGAATCGCTTCGAGCTGGTCTCCGGGATCCTGGAGGCAGGATTGTTGATCGTTTTTGTATTTTCCGGTCTATTGGGTTCTCTGGATGTTCTTTCCACTCAGTGGTCTATCCATCCGTATCTCCAGGGAGCCTTCTATATTTTCCTTATTTCCCTCCTGTTTCGAATGGTAACCCTCCCTCTCAGCCTGTACTCTCAATTTGTCATCGAGGCGCGCTACGGATTTAACCGTATGACCCTCAGATTGTTCTTTATCGATTTCCTGAAAGGATTGGTTATCCAGCTTATTCTTCTGCTGCCGCTTGTCGCAGTACTCTTCTGGTTTATGGAAACGACCGGCGAGTTGTGGTGGGTCTGGGCTTTTGTCTTTGTAACCCTGTTTCAGGTAGTGGTAACGATTCTCTATCCGCTGGTGATCGCTCCTTTGTTCAACAAGTTCACCCCCCTGGAAGAGGGCTCTTTGAAGGAACAAATTTTAAACCTTGCAGAACGGCTGGGATTCCGTACCCGGGGTATTTTTGTGATGGACAGTTCTCGACGTACGCAGCACGCCAACGCCTACTTTACCGGGCTGGGACGGGTGAAACGGATTATCCTTTTCGATACGTTACTGGCAGTTCTTTCAAACGATGAAATTGCTGCAGTGCTGGCCCATGAGATTGGACATGAAAAAAGGAAACACATTGTCCGGATGTTTTTGGTCTCCTCGGTGTTTCTGATTCTGGGGCTTCTCGTGCTGAATGCACTCCTGTCCTATGCCCCCCTCTACGAAGCATTTTACTTCCAGCGGATCAGCTACCAGGGGATCCTGGTAATCATCAGCTTCTGTTCGGGCCCGTTCACCTTTTTTCTTACCCCT
>JAGODW010000084.1 GCA_017998025.1 Spirochaetales bacterium | reverse complement strand
CCAGGTAATCCAGGGAAAACGTCTGCGCACTAAACCCCCTCCCACACACCTTACATTTGTACCGCTGGACCTCTCCCCCGATCGCAGTACTATACGTCCCCCACTTTACCCACCATCGCCCCTGCGGGGCCTGATGATGAGCCGTACAGTCCCCATTCGGACAAAACTGTGGTTTCATATTCATACCCCTCTATACGTACCTTTCTACCCGTTTGCTTCAAACCACCAAGCTTCGTGACACTATTTACATCTTTACAAGAGGCTTTAAATGTGTTAGTTTAATCTACAATTGTTATTTTACTTTCTGAAAGTAACACATAAGGAGGCGATCTATGAAACTGGCGATAGCATCCGATCTTTCCGGGTATCCACTGAAATCCGCTATTACAGCACACCTGAAAGATACCCATAAGGACATTGAATTACTGGATTTTGGGATCGATTCAGAGGAAAACCCGAAACCGTACTTTGAGCAAGCCGCAAAAGTTGCAAAGGCTATCCAGAGAGGAGACGCAGAGAAAGGGATTCTAGTCTGCGGAACCGGCCAGGGAATGGCAATCGTAGCCAATAAACATAGGGGAATATACGCGTGTGTAGCTACCGGTATTTTTTCCGGGGAACGGGCTAGGATTGTAAATAACGCAAACGTAATTACCCTGGGAGGCTGGATTACAGCTCCCTTTCTTGGTACACAGATAGTAGAGGCATGGCTCTCCATGAGCTTTACCCAGAAAATGGAGTTTAAAAAAGATTTTCTCACCAATGCCTTTAACCAGGTAGTTGCCCTTGAAAAGGAGAACTTCCGATGAGCGAACTGGTTATTTCCGACCAAGATAAACAGTACATTGCATCTCTCATAGAAAAAGCCCGGATCGCACAGAAAATTGCAGCCTCCTGGGATCAGGAACGGATCGATGAAGTATGCGTAGCAGCAGGATGGGCTGTGTACAACGATGAGAACATCAGGAAGTTAGCCCGGGCAGCCGTAGACGAGACGGGAATGGGCGTGTATGAGGATAAGATTGCGAAGCATAAAAATAAAGTGATGGGGGTTCTGCGGGATATCCAGGGGGCAAAAACTGTAGGGTTGATAGAGGTAGATGATCAGAAAGGTATTTACAAATATGCAAAACCAGTGGGGGTTGTTGGATCTTTAACACCGGTTACGAATCCTACTGCTACCCCGGCCTCCAATGGGCTTTCCATTCTAAAAGGAAGGAATGCGGTGATCTTTGCTCCCCATCCCCGGTCAAAAAAAGCAACGGGAATGGCCTGCACCTTCATGCGACAAGCATTACAAAAGGTCAATGCGCCGGAGGATTTGATCCAATATATCCCCGAACCTTCCCTGGAATTAACCACCGAGTTGATGCACCAGGTAGATCTGATTGTAGCCACGGGCGGCGGACCCATGGTAAAGGCAGCCTACTCTTCCGGCACACCCGCGTACGGAGTGGGGCCCGGGAATGCTGTACAGTTACTCTGTGAAGATGCAGACGTTGGGGATGCAGCTGAAAAGATCCTGACCTCCAAGTGTTTCGACAACGCCACCAGTTGCTCGAGCGAAAATTCGGTGGTTGTGCATCAATCCCTCTATTCCAGGTTCCAGGAAGAGCTCCAGAAGAGAGGAGCCTACATCTGTTCCCCCGTAGAGAAAGCCCGGCTTAAGGAATGGCTATGGATAACGGGTAAAAAGGGAAAACCTGGGCTGAATCCCGCTATTATAGCTCAGAGTGCCGGGAAGATCGCATCAGAAGCAGGCATCTCCGTGACACAGGGAACTCGGGCATTGGTCGTAGAAGGTACACTGCCGATTCAGGAGGATATATTTTTCCAGGAAAAAATTTCCCCTGTCTTAACCATCCTCCCCTGTGCAGATTTTGTAGATGGGTTGAATCGGGTGGAAGAGATAACAGATTTTTATGGAACCGGACATTCTGCAGGGATTTTTACTCACAACCGGGAATATATTCACCGGATGGGGATGCGCCTCCGTACCAGCCGCATTATGGTTCGTCAGCCCATGGCTTCGGGAAATGGGGGAACCTTCTTTAACGGGATGCCTTCCACCGTTACCCTTGGATGTGGAACCTGGGGAGGGAATATCACCACAGAAAACATACACTGGAAACACTTTATCAACGTAACGTGGCTATCCCTCCCCTTAGAGCCCCATCGTCCTTTGGATGAAGAAATCTTCAGTGATTACTGGAAAAAATATGGCAGGTAAGAGCCAGGAAAAGTGAGGGGCAATGAAACTATATGAGTATCAAGCGAAAGAGATTTTCGCACGAGAAGGGATTCGTATTCCCAGAGGGAGACTTTTAAGGACTCCGGAAGAAGTGGTCGAAACCGTATCCTCCCTTGGGTATCCGGTAATGTTAAAAAGCCAGGTGCTGGAAGGAGGTCGGGGAAAAGCAGGGCTGATTCGCTGCGCAGGATCCCCTGAGGAAGCACAGCGAGTAGCGGAGGAGTTGTTCCAATCAAAGCACAAGGTCAAGCAAATCCTGGTAGAACAAGCTATCGATATCCGGCAGGAGTTTTATCTGGCCTTTACGGTGGAATCCCTAGAAGCCAAAGCCCTTTTACTCGCCAGTTCCGAAGGGGGAATGGAAATCGAAGAGATTGCCTCCCGAATGCCGGAAAAGATTCAGCGTGTCTTAATCGATTTAGATAAAGGATTTATGCCCTTCCACGCTCGAACAGTACTCTATGAATGGGGGATCGCCGGAGAGCTGGGGAAACAGGTCTCTGGAGTGCTGGAGGCCTTGTGGCGGGTATTCCGAAAAATGGATGCGGAACTGGCGGAGATCAATCCCCTATTCGTGACTACAGAAGGAGATGTGATAGCGGGGGACGGAAAACTCTCCATCGATGATAATTCCATGTTCCGCCATAGAGAGTACGAACCGGGACCCGATTATTTTGAAACCTCTACAGCTTATGCCGCATACAAAGAAGGGATTCCATACCTTCAGTTTGACGGGGAAATCAGCCTCATGTGCGCCGGGGCAGGACTTACTACGACCGTGTACGACCTTATCCACGATGAAGGGGGCACCGTAGCAAACTACCTCGAGTTCGGCGGACCCAACTACCGAAAGGCGATGCGGGCTATGGAACTCTGTCTCCAGAATAAACCCAGGGTTGTACTGATCGTAAGTTTTGGTACGATAGCCCGGGCAGATGTAATGGCCGAGGGAATTGCAGAAGCGGCCTCCAAATTGAAACCGGACTGCCCCATCATCACCTGTATCCGGGGAACAGGGGAAGAAAAAGCGCAGGAGATCCTTCGAAATGCAGGGCTTGCCCCCCTCTTTGATACAGAAGAAGCGGTACGGCAGGCAGTAGCCTGCTGTAAAGGAGGGACGGCATGAGTATCCTTATCGATAGAACCGTTCGGGTCCTGGTCCAGGGAATTACCGGCGCAGAAGGCGCCTTCTGGACAAAACACATGATCGGAATCGGAACCCGAATAGTTGCAGGAGTTACCCCGGGAAAAGGCGGACAAACCGTGGAAGGCATCCCCGTATTCCATACTCTTCGCCAGGCTCTTCGAGAACACCCCGCGGATGCATCCCTCCTGTTTGTCCCGCCCCGGTTAACCAAAGACGCTGTTTTTGAAGCCTTGGATGGGGGAATCCAGAAGATTGTAACTGTTGCCGATGGAATTCCCCTGCACGAAGCGGTACAGATTCGGAGGGCTGCCCGTTCCTCCAATGCCCGGCTGATTGGGGGAAACACTTCAGGTGTTATCAGTCCTGGCAAGGCTATGATGGGCATGTTCCCCTACTGGATCGAGAGGGTGTACAAACCAGGAACCATCGGGGTACTGACCCGTTCCGGCTCCCTCACCAACGAAATTACCGCTATGATCGTACAGGGCGGTTTCGGCGTTTCGACCCTTATCGGCGTTGGAGGAGATACGGTTCCCGGTACACGGTTTTCAGAACTCCTGCCGGACTTCCAGAACGACTCCGAAACCCAGGCGCTGGTAATCATCGGGGAACTGGGCGGAACAATGGAGGAAGAAGTAGCAGACGCAATGGAAGCTCGGATCTTCACCAAGCCCGTTGTCGCGTTCCTGGGTGGGAGAACCGCACCCGAGGGCAAGCGGATGGGTCATGCGGGAGCAATCGTAACCGGAGGCAAAGGATCTGTCGCAGGTAAAATCGCTGCCCTGGAACGGGCAGGAGCTCTGGTAGCCCGCAGACCCAGCGCCCTTGGTCCTTTGCTCCAGGAAGCGCTGGAAAAAGGTATGAAATAATTCCTTCTTCGCAGGAGAATCAATCTATGGAACGTATGGGAATATCCAACAATCGGATCACTCAAAAATGGGGATGCATTGTGTTAGCTGTTCTACTTTTTGCTATCCTTCTGCTGCTGCCCCCTCCTGCTTCGCTCATGGACACTATCTCTAGATCCGTTAATGCCACTACTGGAAAACCAGCTTATATCGAGTCGATGCAGTCTGGGAAGCCTGCCATGGCCTCTTTAGCCGTTCTGGTTTTCAGCCTGGTACTCTGGATTACGGAAGCACTTCCTTTCCATATTACAGGCTTTCTATCTTTGATACTTCTAACAGGTACCAGGGTAGGTTCTTATACTGATATCATCAGGACAGGGTTCGGAAACGATATTGTCGTTTTTTTTCTTGGCGTACTGACTCTGGCTGCGTTTATCAGCAAATCAGGCCTCGGAAGAAGAATCTCCGCCCTTATCCTGTCGTTCACAGGAAACGATACCCGCTTTATTATCCTGGGTTTCCTTATTACCGGTGCTTTCCTTTCTATGTGGCTTACCACCCTCGCCTCAGCCGCCATGTTGATGCCCCTCGCAAAGGCGATTCTGGAAAAAGAGGGTTGTAAAGCCAAGGAATCCAACTTCGGCCGAGCCCTGATGATCTCAGTGGCCTGGGGAGCCCTTATCGGAGGAATCGCAACCCCGGCTGGGACAGGGGGAAATCCCCTTACGGTACAGTTCCTTTCCACCATGGCCGGGATTAAGCTGAGCTTTGTTGATTGGATGTCCTACGGGGTTCCTTCCGCTATTCTGATCGTGCCTATTGCGTGGGGGGTACTGATATATTTTTTCCCCCCGGAAATTCGTAAACTAAGAATCAGCCAGGAACAGCTGAAACAGGAGCTGGCAGACATGCCTCCCATGAGCAGGGAGGAGAAAATCACCGTTTCTATATTTTCCCTTACAGTACTTATCTGGCTTTTTACTCCCCTCCTGGAGGATCGTATCAAGCTTCCTATAGAAATCTCTCTCCCCGTATTGATGTCTATCTGCATCTTTTTTCTTCCTGGATTCACCCGGTTCAAGTGGAAAGAAATCGAAAAAGAGATTGACTGGGCCGGAATCCTCCTGATCGTATCCGGCCTTTCCCTGGGAACCTACCTCTACTGCACAGGAGCTGCAGAATGGCTATCGATTACCCTTTTAAGCCGCATCAGTAAAGCACCCCTATTCTTCCAGCTGTTCTTTGTTACCCTGGGAGTATGCCTCTTAAAGGTAGTATTTTCTTCCAACACAGTCACTGCAACGATCTTGATTCCTCTAATCATCGGCTTTGGCAAAACCACAGGAACCAACGTTACCGCAATCACTCTCGCGGCAGGGCTTACCACCAGTCTGGCCTTTATCCTGGTAACTACTACTCCCACCAACGTGATTGCCTTTAATACAGGATACTTTTCCATTAAAGATATGGCCAGGGCTGGACTCGTAATTACAGTGTTTGCCTCTTTAATTATAGCAATAGTATTCCTGATTGTAGGAAGGCTCCGCGGATTGCTTTAAAGGTAAATAAGTGTCACGAAGCTTGGTGGTGCTGGTAGGCAGCTTCCATTCCAACGAAAAAACCAGCATTCACAAAGTGATCTATTCTACTGGGCTCTTATCTGTACATTTCTTCTCTGTTTGCATCATACCACCAAGCTTCGTGACACTATCTAAAGGTTGATCCTTCCCGTTCTTTCTGCAGGATAAACAACTCCGGCCTATACTCAAAGTGCATTGTATCAAAATAAAGCCACTTTCCTCCCCAGATAAACCCATGTTTTTCAAAGGTTTCCACAATTGCCCGGGGGATCATCCACCGATCTTCATACGTAATAGAGAACCATTCCTCCTCCCATTTCTGAGAGTCTCTCCAATAGGAATGCTTGCCTTCCCAGCTTTTAGGAATGAAATCCAGGGCAAGACCATAGCTATGGTAACTTCGGGAAGCCGTACCGGCAATGGGACGCCAATTGTAGCCTCCAATTTGAGTTAAAGAGCTGAAAAAGCGTTGTATTTCTGGATCGGATTCGAGGGAGGAACGCAGATCTTTCTCTACTTCCAAAAGCGGCTCTGCTGCAATCTTATGGAGCCGTACAGAAAATCCAAAGAAGCGAACGGTAACCAGGTTTGCTTCGGTTTCCTGTTGATCCGATGCATGAAAAAGATGCGATAGAAAAGCCTCGTTCCTCCGGGGCGGATTTTTTTCCGCCTTGTGGAGCCTCTCCTGCAGAACCTGCTTCTCTTCATTCGTTAAAACTCGTAGAGGCGGCAATCCTTTCGGATACGGATAAAACCGAAACGGCGCATATTCAATCCAGGCATTTCTCTGCTCTTCAGGCAGAATTCTCCCCTCCGCCCAATAGTACCAGGTATCATCTATTCGCAGAGACCAATCACCCTTACGGT